>JAOUKO010000017.1 GCA_029882525.1 Candidatus Aminicenantota bacterium
AATAAAGAGTAAAATACAATAATTCCTGCGGAAGAGACTAAAAAATATAGACCTGCTTTTTGATTTCTGGTATAGTTTGGACTTCACAAGGAGGTTTTTCATGTATGGAAAAGTCAAAGGAGATTTAACAAAGGAAATCCAATCCATTCGGGACGCAGGTCTGTACAAAGAGGAAAGAATCATCATGACCCCTCAGGGAGCAGAGATCGAAGTGAAGGGTGGGAAAGAAGTTTTGAATTTCTGCGCCAACAACTATCTCGGCCTGTCAAGTCATCCCAAAGTCATCGAAGCAGCTCATAAGACCCTTGACCAATGGGGATATGGCATGAGCTCGGTCCGCTTCATCTGCGGCACTCAGGACATCCACAAGATCCTGGAGCAAAAAATATCCAAGTTTCTGCAGACCGAGGATACCATCCTCTTCGCAGCCTGTTTTGACGCCAACGGAGGAGTCTTCGAACCCATCATCGGTGCAGAAGACGCCATCATCACCGACCAGCTCAACCACGCCTCCATCATCGACGGCATCCGCCTCTGCAAAGCCCAAAGATACATCTATAAACACGGAGATATGGCGGACCTCGAAGCGAGATTGAAGGAAACTCAGAATCTTCGTTACCGTCTGGTAGCGACAGACGGCGTTTTCTCCATGGACGGCGATATCGCCAAGCTCGATGAGATCTGTGACCTGGCTGACAAGTACGATGCCATGGTCATGATCGACGATGCTCATTCCACTGGATTCATGGGGAAGACAGGAAGAGGCACACCGGAGCACAGAGGTGTGTTGGGAAGAATTGACATCATCACCGGCACTCTCGGGAAAGCCCTCGGAGGAGCTTCAGGCGGATTCATCTCCGGCAGAAAAGAGCTCATAGACCTGTACAGGCAGCGCTCCAGACCTTACCTCTTCAGCAACACTCTCGCTCCGGCTGTTGTCGGCGCCTCCATCGCGGTCTTCGACCTCCTTTCCGAGACCACAGAGCTGCGGGACAAGCTGGAAGAGAACACGAAATATTTCCGGAAAAAAATGACTGAAGCCGGGTTTGACATCACCCCCGGCGTCCATCCGATCGTTCCCATCATGCTCGGTAAGTTCGAGAACGACGCCAAACTTTCCCAGGATATGGCTCGTGACCTTCTTGAAGAAGGAATCTACGTCATCGGGTTCTATTATCCCGTTGTCCCCAAAGGACAGGCGAGAATAAGAGTCCAGCTCTCCGCAGCCCACGAGAGACACCACCTGGACAAGGCCATAGCAGCCTTCACCAAAGTCGGAAAGAAGTATAACGTCATTCCTTAAGAAAGACTGAAAAAAAGTCCAGGCTTCGGGATTTTTACACAGGCTCACGAGAAAGACTGAATACAATAAGGTAACCGGCGGAAAGAGGTTAATCCTTTTCCTTGACCTTTTCCATGGTGATGCCGGTGTAGCCGTAAAAGATCGAAACAAGAGGATTGCTCAGGTTGAGAAAGGCGAAAGGAAGATAGACGAGGGGACTCACCCCCAGGGTCGCGTGCATGAACGCTCCACAGCTATTCCAGGGAATAAGCGGGGAGGACAGCGTTCCGGAGTCCTCCAGGCAACGGGACAGGTTCTTCGGATGGAGATGATGGGCATCAAAAGCATTTTTGTACATCCTTCCCGGAATGACAATGGCCATGTACTGGTCTGAAGCAATCGCATTCATCGCGATACAGCTGAAAATCGTCGTAGCTACCAGAGAACCCGTCCTTCTGACTCTTTTAAGGAGGGCCCGGGCTAAGGTATCCAGCATCCCTGTCGTCTCCATTATACCGCCGAAGGAAAGAGCACAGATGATCAAGGCCACGGTCTGCATCATGCTGTTCAATCCTCCTCTTGTCAGCAGGTTATCCACCATCTCGACTCCTGTCCGAGAGACGAACCCGGATTGAGCGGCTTCGATCACCTCAGCCAATGAGCTCGATTGAGCAAGCATGGCGAAAATCCCGCCCAAAGCAGTCCCCCCAAGCAGGGCAGGCAGAGGGGGAACCTTTTTCACCACCATCACTATCACCAGGCAGGGAGGCAGCAGGAGGATGGGATGCACGAAAAAATTAGATTTGATGGTGGACACGATCGCCTCCACATTTCCCGATTCCAACACTCCTCCGGAAAACCGTGCTCCCAGAATACCATAGAGGATAAGGCTGAGAACATAACCGGGAGCAGTGGTGTAGACCATATGTCTTACGTGAGAAAAGAGGTCTGTCCCGGCCACAGCCGGGGCCAGGTTCGTAGTATCTGAGAGAGGCGACATTTTATCACCGAAATAGGCCCCTGAGATGATGGCTCCAGCCACCATGGCCACCGGAATGCCCAATCCCTGCCCCACTCCGATAAGCGCCACTCCCACTGTTCCCGCAGTCGACCAGGAAGAGCCAGTTCCGATAGAGACGATCGAGCAGATGATGAGGGTGGCCACAAGAAAAATTCCCGGGGAAAGAATCTTCAGGCCGTAATAGATCATCGAGGGGACAACCCCGCCCAGTATCCAGGTCCCGATCATCGTTCCCACGACCATCAGAATCAGGATGGCGCTCATGGCCAGCATGATGCCGTGAACCATTCCGTCCTGGACCTCCTTCCAGGGATGCTTATGGATTACGGCAATGACAGTGGCCACAGCCGCGGCGCTGATCAGGGGAATATGAGGGGGGAGTTTGAAGACGCCGATGGTCACAGACAGAGCGACGATCAAGAACAGGACAGGGATCAGAGCCAGTCCCAGCTTGATTTTCCTCGCTTTATCCGACACGTCTTTCTTTTCAGCCTTAAAGTTAAGAAATTTTATGCAAAAACATCACAAAAAGCAAATGATCGGTGAAACTCATGAGCAGCTCTTATTCCATGACAGTTAATTATGAAGGTTTCATCTGTTACAGCGACGGTTCCTCTCCATCCTTGCCAAAATCCTTCCCTCCTTCATGGGCTCCGGATGGAGAGGAGCCGTCGCCGCACTCCTCAACTCATATTAGCACAATAGTTCGTGTGACATCCTCTATTGAGCGGGCCTGGATTCCGCCCTCAAGCCCCCGTAGCGGAGAGGGGACCCGTTGGCTTATCCGACGGGGGGAACCGTCGGGACTGGTTCCCTCGGGGTCCGGGGGCTGAGGGCGGAGTCCAGGCCGCACAGAGATTATAAACTTATATACTGCGTTACCATTAAATCAGACGTTTCCCTCATCACGGAAATAAGAACGTTAACATAACACTCACGTGCTTGGATTCCCTGACAGGAGAAAATTTACGGTTCAGGTTGGAAGGTTAAAGAACACACAGCTTTAATCCCAGCGAAAATAAAAATAATTATTTTGCGAAGGCTTGCGGATGAAAAAAGCGTATAAATCACTAAGCAACCTTAATAAGGTTATCAAGATGAGCGGAGTAGAGTAAGATTTTAAGTCAATCTTAGCTGAGGCATTAATAAGAGCGGATGGGCAAATCAATCAGGCTTACCTCGTTTTTTTGTAATTGTTGAAAAAATATGAAGTGATAAATTAACAGGCAGACTTATTGAAATTACTTGACAGAGGCTGACAGATTATTTAGATTTTGTGTTGATGGTGGGAAGAATGCTTAATGAAAAAAGGACATCAGCTTGGATTCTTTTATTTTTCTTATTGGCATTCTTGAATAAAATTGCAACTCCTGAAGAAAAGGATAATTTCAAGCCAAAATACAGCATTAAATTAACATGTGGAATGGGCTATTCTGCGATAGGCGATATTAATAAGACTCTAGAATCCTTTAACAATAACTCTAGATTCGAATCAGCAAGACTCAACACACCTGACCTTATAAATGGAGAGATAGTCGCTCTTGAAAATAGAAATCTAGACCTGGAAGCAGAATTCAGATTGCATATCAGTCCTAAAATAGCCTTGAGCTTCGCTACATCTTCTCCGGTCATTAAAAAGAACGAAAGTTCCCTGACTTACATATACAGGGGTTCGGCTGGCGACCAGATTCATTCTTATAATTTCAAACCAGAAGTAAAAGTATGGATGCCACTTCGAGTGAGTTTTGGCTATTCGCTTTATTCAAGTTCAAAATTAAACTTATTTTTTTATGGAGGAATTAATTATTATATTATAAAAGCTTCAGAATTCAGAAGATTTGAGTTAATCCCTCCAGTTGGGAGTTCCGACAGGGCCATTCGTTATTGGGAAACAAAAAATAAAATCTATTCTGGGCTTCATGGAGGGATTGAGATTGATTATAATCTAATAAAAAATATGGCTTTTGTTTTGGAGGTCGAGGGAAAATATGCCAGGATCGGTTACTTAAAAGGAACTATGCTTGAAGAAACTGATTTTTTTGAATTTGGACAAGAAGGCTTCCTCTACTTTTTTAATATGTGGGATGATTATATTGGAGTGCGATATGATGATTTAAAAGTCTGGTATGCTCCTCCAGAATTTAGTACAAGGGATTATACTGGTATCAAAAAAGCAGTTTTAGATTTGAGCGGATTTTCTTTTAAAGTAGGCATCAGGATAAGATTATTTTAAAAAGGAGATGATAAAATCCGTAATTATTATTGAAAAAAAGCTTATGATTTAAAATTTAATTAGGGGGGATAAAATGAAAAGATTATCATTTATTAGTTTATTGGCTTTTCTTTTTGTTATTTTAGTTTTTATATTCCTGAAGCACAATGTGAGTGGAAGTCAGAAAGAATATGTTGCTCAAGAAGATTATGTTCCTAACGAAATATTGGTTAAGTTTGAAAAAGAAGTTAACAAGTCTATTATTCAAAATGCTGTAAATTCAGTTCAAGGTAAAATAATTACATATTTAGGAGAAAAAATTAGCCCTTTTGATTGGTCTCCTAATGTTACTTCTATTAGGTCATTTCGTCAAAATGCTGACCTCTTACATATAAAAATTCCTGAAGATAATGATATAGAACAAGCAATCTATTTTCTCAACCTAAATCCATATGTTAAATACGCAGAAAAAAATGTAATATTTAAAACATGTAATGACCCTAATGATGATGATTTTGGACTTCAATGGGCTCTGGACAACACAACCCAAACAGGGGGGACATATGATGCAGATATTGATGCAAAAGAAGCATGGGATATATTCACTGGAAGTGAAGATATTGTTGTAGCTGTTATAGACACGGGCATTATGTATAACCACAAAGATTTACAGGCAAATATATGGATAAACACTCCTGAAGATATTAATAGCGATGGCAAGTTCACTGCTGCTGACATAAACGACGTTGACGAGGATGGTAATGGGTTTAAGGATGATGTTATTGGTTGGGATTTTTTTGGGACTCCGTATTATTATGAAGGTGAATGGTATTTAATTCCAGATTAAGATCCAATGGACGAATCCGGACACGGCACTCATGTTGCTGGAATCATAGGAGCAGTTGGAAACAATGATAGAGGAATAGCAGGTGTTAATTGGACTGTAAAAATTATGGTTCTCAGGGTTGGAATAGAAGATGCAATTGTTACAAGTTGTTGCATAAATGCGATAGAATATGCTATAGAAAATGGAGCGTATTTGACTAGTAACAGTTGGGGAGGGTATGAATCTAGCCAAGCATTATATGATGCCATAGAGGAAGCAAAATATGCAGGACAACTCTTTATTACTTCTGCTGGGAATGATCATCTTGATACTGACTATGAATTTCAGCACCATTATCCATCTTGTTACGACCTTGACAACATAATATCTGTTGCTGCAACTGACCATAATGATGTTAAAACTTTGTATACTAATTTTGGACGAGAAACAGTTGACCTTGGAGCGCCAGGAGGCGGATATGAAAGCGCACCTGATTTTGATTATAAGGATATCTATAGCACAAAATTAGATGAAGAAGACGACGATGCCTACGTGTATATGGCAGGGACTTCAATGGCAACGCCTCATGTCGCTGGTGCAGCTGCTTTACTGTTAGGTAAGTGCCCCCTTATAACATGGAATCAACTAAAAAAAAGACTGTTGGATAAAGTTGACATCCATTACTCTCTTTATAATAAAACTGTATCAAATGGGAGGTTAAATCTTTATAAAGCCATATACGATTCCTCAATCCCAAGTTCTCCCAGCATTATACAAGCTTATCCTACTGGGTGGACGCAAATAAATTTAATCTGGAACGATAATTCTGCTAATGAAATTGGATTTGAGGTCCAAAGAAAAAAGGCGGGTGAACAAGACTATTTGAGCATTAAAAGAGTAGATGAAAATGTTGTAGTCTATTATGATAAAAATGCAACGGCTGGTATCAACCATTACTATAGAGTAAGAGCATATAATCTAGCTGGAACTTCTTCTTTTTCAAACAAAAGCACCATAATTCCAGCCAATACACCAGCAACACCAACAGGACTATGGGCACGTTCTCCAAGCCCGCCAGATGGTGTACAGCTTTCCTGGTATGACAGTTCAAATAATGAACTCAATTTTATTATTGAAAGAAAATCTTTTAGCTTTCCCATTTGGGAGGAAATCGGCGGAACGATGCAAAATGAAGCCTGGTATTTTGATGAGAACCTTCAGCCAGGTGAAACTTATTGGTATCAGGTAAGAGCTTGGAATCCAATTGGATATTCTAACTACTCAGATGAAATTCAAGTGGTGATTTGGGATTACTGATATTGGAATAGCTTGGAACTCAAGTTCCAAGAGCTGTTTGAGAAATGGATGAAAGTGAATTTCCCAAGAGGAAAGAGTAACGGAAGTGGCTGTGGTAAGAATTACCTTATTAAATCAAATATCCTCTATGGAAGGCTGAGCGGGCATGGTTCCTCGACCGGGGGAAGAGGAGAGCGAAGCCTGGAATCGAGCCGCTTTTGGTTGATTTGTGGCCTTCTCCCTGAACACAAATCAGGGAGAGTTCCAAGGGAGCATGCTCCCTTGGTCGCAGGGCGGGATTATATATCCCATCCGAGAAGGGGAGGCAGGGAGTCTCAATGAAATTGAGGTCCCGTCGGAAGGGGGAAAGCGGAGCTGTTCCCCCTCCGAGGTCTCGCTGGGGCAAAAGCGGCGTGTTTTTGAATCCATAGCCTGAGCAAAAGGTGGGTTCAGTCGGATTTGAGGAGGTCATCCCGGGTCAGAAGAGAGACAAATTTATATCCTTTTTTCTCCAGGTTTTCTCTGCCTCCCTCAAGACGGTCAACAAGGGTTAGAGCAAGGACGACTTCCCCGCCTTCCTCTTCCACCGCCTGGCAGGCTTTAAGAGTGGAGCTCGCTGTGGTCACCACATCATCCACCACGACCACTTTCCAGCCTTTCTGGAAGGGGCCCTCGATCATCTTTCGCTCCCCGTGCTTCTTCGGTTCCTTGCGGACGATAAAAGCAGGCAAGGGGCGCTCTGTATCAGCGCTGAGAGCAGCCACTGCGCTGACAATCGGGTCTGCTCCCAGAGTGTACCCGCCGATGGCGTCAATGTCGTAAGGTTTGAGCATATCCAGGATCAAGCGGGCTGTCAGGGAAGCTCCATGAGGGTCCAGGGTCGTCATTTTGGCATCGATGTAATAACTGCTTGTTCTTCCGGATGTCAGCACTCGTTGGACTCCGGTTATCAATGACTTTTCCTTGACAACCTTAATCAGATTTTTCTTTAGGCTTTCTCTATCCACTCCACAACTCCTCTTTCCGGGTCAATAAGATTTGCTAATTTTAATACCGTGGTAATACTTTTTCAATATCTGCTTGTAATCCGCTCCGGCCTGGGCCATCCCAAAAGCTCCCACTTGACATAATCCCACGCCATGGCCCAAACCCTTCCCTAAAAAGGTGAAATGGGTGATGCGTCCTTTTTGATCGTATTCCCTGTCTATGACGAACAGAGTTTCCCCCAGGCCTAGAACCCTGCGGATCCTCAAGCCTTTGACCACAGCCTGAGCATCCTTCCCTATGATGGATATCTCGATCACGCGCCTGGATACGCCTCTTTTTTGAGGAACAATGTCCACCAGCTCTCCGACAGGGTAGTAGCGGTTCACTCTCTTCTCCAGTGCTCCGCGCGATATCCTTCTCTGCCAGCGGTGAAAGGTGGAACTCCGGTCCAGGATATTCGTGGGCGTGGGATAAAAAACCTCCACCATCCGAACCTTGCCCTCGCTCTCGAAAGCTTTCAACTCTTCCCCTCCGAGAAGGTAGACATGAGAAGCCAGGTTGGGACCATTTCCATTATTGACGAAAAGAAAAAAATCCGGTGAGAGGGCAAGCTGCTTCGTCTCATTGTCTTCCTCCTGCTCCAGCTCCAGTGTATCCTTATCCAGTCCTTTGAATATCCCGTCCATTCCGATATCCGGATAACTCCTGATGACTTGAGCCAGGTAAAATGCCACCTCATTCCTCCTCAAGAGTCTCTGCGGGTTGGCCAGGTCTTTTTCCGGAAGAAATATTCCGGACTGGACAAGATAAGCCAGATAATTCTTCTGTCCATCAGTCAGGTCTTCAAAATCTTTCATGATGAAATCTTTTTCAGCCTCAAGCAGGAGGTTCTCCACTCTGTTCTGCCAGCCAAAACCATCAATAAATAAACGTCCGAGAGTTATAAAACTCAAGGGAGCCGGCTCCGGATCAAACTCCTCATTTTTCTTTCCGATAAAAGATACGGCATTCCGGATCCAGCTGACTGCCTCGTCGAAAGAGGCCTGCTGCTGGTAGAAATCAGGATTGGTTTCCGGGCCAATCACCTGGAGGCTGACGAGAAAGGCTATGTCCGCGCTGATATTGTTTCCGTTCATCAGAATGGGCTGAATCCGCCTGCCGCTCCTCAACAGCCACTCTCTGCGACTCTCGTAGATGCACTCCTGGCTCCTCAAGTAGGGAAGAGCAGGTCCATCCACAAAGACATTCTCCACGTTCTCTGTCATTCCGCCGCAGGTGCTGGTGTAAAGGGCATCGATCAACCTCCCTTTGTAAAGCGCCACTTCTCCCCGAGTCAGCTCAACAGCTTGACTGCTCAGAGGATGTTCGGCACGCATCCCCTTGTAATACTGAGTTCTCGGAGAATCATCAAGGTCAAAATCCAGGTCTTTGTGCCTGCCCCTATTCCTGATGGCGTAGGTCCTGGCCGCTACAGCCTGGGCCTTGTGGGCTTCGAGCTCACCGTAGGTATAAGGAGAAAGCTCGCTGGGGACAACGGCTTTGAGGTAATCCTCAAGATTGAGGATATTTATCAGGACAATGCCTCTGTGAGTGGCTTTGAGAACAAAGATCCCGCGATAATCCCTCCCTTTAAAGGAGAGAAAACTCTGAGGGTGGCTGGGGATAAAATAGAGCACAGTCTGGTCACTCAGGCTCTTCAGCTCGTCGTTGACGAGGATCCAGAGAGGCTTGGACTCTTCCTCAGTAACTTCTTCCCGAAAGATCCAGGTGTCCTTGATCCCGATCTGATTCAGCTTTTTAATGAAGTTCAGCGCATCTTCCCGTGTGGGGAAGTCCCCGACTTCAACCTGGAAAATCCCGGATATCTCGCCCTCTGTATTCTCCCTGACATAAACTCGGCTGTCCATTTCTGCCCGCAGCTCCTCGGCGATCTTCTCCGCATCATCCCTGTCTCTGGTTTGGGCGACCTGGATGAGAAACTTCTCTGTTAGCTTTTCTCTATTCCCTTTGATCAAAACCCCTGCCACATCATCAGCCACAAGCCTGTAATTCGAGTTGACCTCGTATATCTTCATTCCGGATGAGGAGCGAATGTCAATATTGCTCAGATTCACGCCGAGCCCGATCTTGATTGTCGGCTTCTCGATGGCAAAGCCGTGGAAAAAATCTTTCTCATCACCGAACTCCACAGCAGCCCAGCCGAGGATCACTACGGAAAGGAAAATTATAAATGTATACTTGAAGAACTTGATGGGGGTTTTTTTCATTCGCTGACTTTTCCTTGAAGAAATTATAGGAAAAAGGGACTCAAAAAGTCAAGAAAAAATTCAATATAATCTACCTCTCCAAATAATCTATACTATATATAGTAGTATTACCTTTTTTTAATTACAGTATTTATTTTATAGTATTAGTAGGATATTGTCAAGACGCGAATCCCCTCCAATACGCATCTCTCTTTCCGTGATGAGGGAACCATCTCACCGAATTGAATAGTGCTGCGACGGCTCCCCTCCATTCGAAGCCCATGGTGGAGGGTGGGAGGGACTTGGCAAGGATGGAGGGGAACCGGCGCTGTGACAGGTTATACCTTCATCATCAGCAATCACGGAATTGGAGATGCTTTCTTTTTCTGTCTAATTGTTCCTTATTTTTTCCTTATTATTAATCCTTACCTTTGGCCACACACACAGATTTACCGAGGATTTTCCATGAATGGCCCCTGCTCTCCCCTCGAAGGCTCAGCCTTTACTCTCCTCTTTTCTTCTAATCTAACCATAGCTAAACCTTAGATTGGCCATAAATGGATGCTTCTCGTTTCAACTTTTATTAAAAACGAAGGGAAGAGAAGTGTCCTTTTTTCAATACAGGGCTTTAGGGATTGGGCTTTTTACTTCTTCGATGAGTTAATTTATAAATAGGAGAATGAAATATGACATTTTGGTGGTTAATATCATTTTATTTTAGTTTTATCTTAGCCAGAAATGCGAAATCATCATGTCCTTTTCTTCTCAATCTAGAGTAAATGAAGTTTTTATAAAAAATTGTAGGATATACATCTTCAAAATTTCCCGAATTCATTTTTGTTGTACAAACATATTGCCCGTCTTTTGAATAAACTTGAAAGGTCACTTCAGAGTCATCTATCCAGTTGTTCAAAAAGACTAGGATATTATCCTCACTGTCGACGGCAACTTTGTAATAATATGGAAAAGATTTTGGAAAAGACATTTTATCTCGATTCATCTTTATAAATTGACGCATCAATTCTTTTCCCTGATTGGTTTTTTCATTCTCTATCGTCTTATCTAAAAGATGATCAATGTCACTTTTCTTAACTTCTTTCCTCTCTAAATTTAATTTAAAAGAGAACAATTTTTCTCCGTTTAAAGAATAGATGTTTATTTCTGGATTTCCTGTAAACGATACGAGAAGTTTGTCACTATCAATTTTAGATATATATGCTCTTCCATAATAGTGCACTGGCGTTAGCTTTGATCTCATGATTTCCTGGGTAAACGAAGCAACATTTATTTCCTCTCCCGTCCATATATTTTTAATAAAAACATTAGATACTTTAGATGTTGTGACTTTCCTCTCACCCGGACCAGTACTTCCTGCTACAATTGCAATTTTATTGTTTTTTAGAGAAATACAGGAGTTAGCGTTATAATTTATCTTTAATAATTTGACAAATTTTCCATCAAAATCAAAAATACTAATTCTTCTACTTAAACCATGTTCCTGGACGACAAGGTATTTTTCATCTAAGATTGATAAATCTCCAGGAGAATTTAAATCTCCTGGCCCTTGACCATATTGCCCAAATTCAAATATGAGATCGCCTTTTTCATTAAATTTATAAATTTTATTGTTTTTACTACAAGATCTAAAAAAATTCCCATTGGGTAGAAAAACGAACCATTGATCAACATCTCTAAATAAGATATCCCAATTAGTATTTGTGCCAAATTCTGGATCTGGGATTACCGTAATCTCACCCCTTTTATAGATATCTATAAGTTCCGCTGCAATAAAAAATGGGATAAACATGATAATTATTAATACAAAGCTCAATTTTTTCATTTTACCCCTTTATTAAAACTCTAATTCACTCAACGTCCTTTTTCAATCCAGGGAGGCCAGGGCTTTGGGGGATTTTGATGCCATCTATAATTTTATACTTAACAATTTGTAGATTCTCATCCTCATCCGTTTCTAGTACAAAGATTGAATCCTCGTGAACGCCCATCAGAGAACCTTTGAGATTGATGTAGAAATTATCAATATACTGCTCCTCTTCATTAAAAACATCGAATAAATCACCTTTATTCTTGTCTTTCGTGGATGTTTTGATCCAGAGAAAACCTTTACAGATATATAAGTCAGAAATATCGTCTTCAAACTTTTTTATTGGAGCATTATATTTCTTAGCAAACTCCTCTTCATCCGGATATTTAATTGTATACTTAACCCGAGGGTATTTACGATTAAAGCTTCGGATAACTTCACCCTTCTTTATATCCAACAAATCAATCATATATTCGCAAGTGTGGTAAATATAGAGACGCTTGTTGTCCTCGCTTATTACTGTATCGAAAGGAGCCCAGCCCTTTCCATAATTTTGTCCTAAAAACTGTTTCACAGGGAAAACTGAATTCTCTCTCTCAACCTTCCCATCATTTGATACTAAGAATATGATATGTTTAACATCGTGTAACCGGGATTTTCTTTCTTCTACAGAAGGATATACATTTTTTATGAAAATAAAACTTCCATCTAGAACTCCATATAAGTTGCGATAGTCCTCTGATTTAAAGCTGAATTCTTCGATTAGATCTCCTCCCTTATCAAAATGAATAATCTTACGAGGATTGGAATCATATACATAAATTTCATCTTTGAAGAGAGCAAAAGGATAATTCCATCCTGATATCTCACCCGGACCCTGTCCCTTTTTAAAGTAGTTTCTGATGAACTCTCCTTCGGGTGAAAATTTTAAAATCTGTTCTTCATCTCTAAAGAATATACATCCATCATGTGCAACCTTTAAATCTCCTGGGTACTTAAAATAATAATCAACGCTTTTATCAGTGATTCTTATCACTTCCTTGAGTTTGAGCACACGTCCTGCATTCCTGCTCAATGGCTTTTCAGGGTTTTCAATAATTTCCTGAGGGCGGATAAAGGAATAAGAAATTATGATTAATAAGAACAGAAAAACTCTTCTCATAATATTTCTCCTCCAAAATTCCCCTAATGAGCTGCTAATTCGCTCACCTGCTTTTTCCAACCAAGGGAAGCCATGGATTTAGGGGATTTGGCTTTTGGGTATGGATTTGGTCAAATCCCAGGTCTTTATCTGGCCCCAATTTCTAATTTTGTATCGCTTGACGTATTCCCCTCCTTCTTCTTCATCCAAAACATACACATAAAGTAAACCGTCTCGAATCACATAAGTGTTAGCCGGTAAAGTTGTCTTAAAAAGATAATAGCCATCATTGTTGAATACATCGACTTCTTTATCAGTCCTGTCAATCGGACCTCCTTCAGTTGTCATATTTCGCTGAACATAAATTCTCCCTTGTGAATCAGTAAGAATTTGGTAGAAATAGGGTTTGACATCAGGAGGGGGAATTCTTAGAGGTCCTCGTTGTCTCGCTTTATGTTTCTCTACTTCCTCTGATGTGTATGTAGGCCTGGGTTCATCTTTTTTTATTATAAATAAAACATCGCCTTCATTATTGACCACATGCAGTTTGTATTCAATTGGATATCCATATATAAATCTACGCTTGTCTAATTTCTCGAAGCACAATGAAAGCTCATATCCGGTTGAGCCACCAACCCAAACGCCCCCCCTGTTTTCGATATATTCATTATAAGGATATTCTACCAGAATCTTTCCAATATTACCCAGAATCTTTCCAATATTACCTTGAGAATTCATGTTATATAGAGCATGAAAATTCCCGGATTCATTGCCCCAAAATATCTTGACAATTAAATTCCCATTTTTTTCTAACCATAAGTTTGTCATTGCACCAATAGGTCGCTCTTGCTTGCAGCGGTTAACAAATTTGCCCTCTTTATCAAATATCTCAATCTCACGTCCTGCGTCTACTATATAAATTTTTCCGTCATCATCATCAATCTTTATTCTTCTTGGTGATAAAAACTCGCCTGGTCCTTCTCCGGCCCGGCCGATCGTCTGGAGATAATCTCCACTTCTGTCAAAAACTTGGACGCGAATATTACCCATATCCACAACGTATATATTGCCCAAGCCATCAACCGCAATGTCTCTAATTCTGTATAAAAGATAGTTTTCATCATCCTCTCTGCCAATGCTCATGTCTTCTTCAAGCTCAAGACTAATTTCTCCAAACATCGGCTCTTTCGGATTCTTTACTGCTGTAACTCCATCTTCTTCCTCGATTGTCCCTTTCCAGTCATCCTTTTGTTTTTGACAGGAAATAAGCAATATGAAGACTGAAAGAAATAATACGATAGGAACAACCTTAATTTTACTTTTCATTTTCCCACCTTTTTATATTTTATTCCTTCTGAACGGAGAGAAACAAGGCCCTTAAATTTATCTTCTATTCCACGCAATTAATCCTAAATTTCTCCTTCAGTTTTATAATATTTTAAAAATCTTGGATGCCGAAGGCATCATCCGCTGAGGATGGCGAAAAAGGGCAGTCCCCAAAAAGCAGCCTGCCTTCTTTTTCTTAGCTGTTGACTTGTCCCAAGAGAATAATCAAAATTGAAAGAAAAGTTCAGAATAAACCGGTAAAAGGAGAAAAAATGAGAAAAAGAAGCCTTTTTCTGTTGATTCTCATAATTTTTATCACTCACAACGGAACAGCCGGGCTTACCAGCCTTTCTCAGGTTTTCAGCCTCGGAAACGGAATAATAGACAGGGACGGGGACAACTTCGGAGATAAAGTCACGCTCAGCATCATCATCCCTGACAGACCGAACGCATCCGAACTTGCCGTGGCGGGGGATATCGCGGCCAGGGCGAACCTGGAAAGCCTTGTCGTTGATTTCTCGCTCATAAGAAAAGAATCGGAAGCGGGGTCCATCCTTAGCCTGGAAAACCCGATTCTGATCGGAACCAATCTGAAGTGGCTCAAAAAATTAGAGAAGGAAGGCAAACTCATTCTTCCCCGGCTCCAACCTGACCAGGGGCTTGTCTCCATCGTCATCTATAAAAACAAACCGCTGGTCATTCTGGCAGCCAGCTCTGAAGACGCGCTCCTCAAGACCGGCCGCTCCTTTTTTCTCCGCTGGCCCTACCTCTGGGAAATCTGGGGTCGAGAACAGGGAGCCACTTATTTCTCGCTGGAAAAAGACCTCGCCGGCTTTCTGGAGGATCAGGGAGTGAGGCCGGATAGCGTCATGATCCAAGCCGCTCTCTATGAGTTTCCCTCCACCGAGCTCCTTCATCAAGCTCTCAAAAGATTGAAATTCAACTCAGGAGAGATTCAAAATCTGACCGTCAACATTTATTTCTCCGATGAAAAACAGAAAGAGAAAGCCCTTCAAGCGTTCGAATCCCTTCGCCTTCAGCAAATGAGAGGCCTGAAAACGGATGTTCTCAATTATCCAGGCTGCGCCCGGATAACCTTTGAGCTCTTCCGGGCTGGCGAAAAATCTCAAGTCGAACTCCAGCGTCTAGGTTTCCCCAAGAGGATTTTGACTCCTTCCTACAAACCTCCGGTCAGCGCCCGAATTCCCGGAAAGAATTTCGACCTGCTGGAGATATTCTCTCCCCAGGGTTTTTATTCGGACAGCGATAACGACCGCATCCCGGACACTCTGAACACGACTCTTATTATCCCTCAGAATTCAAGCTTCTTCGGAGTATCCCAACTTGCTTCAAGGCTGGTTCTGAGCACAGCTGGAGCCTCCTTTCCGATCATAGCCCTGGATGAAGAGATCGAGAATCCCAAGTCATTGGTGGCTCCCGTCCTCATCGGAAGAGCCAACAGCCTGAATCAAGATCTCATCAAGAAAGGCAAACTCAAGATACCTGATCTGGAAAAGGGTTGGGGGATGGCTCAAGTCGTGTCTGAAGCCTTTAATAAATCGAACGCCCTGGCCCTCGCCGGAGCTGACGCGGCCGGGGTCGAAAGCCTTCTCTCCTACCTGAGTCAGACGTTTCCCTTTTTTGACGAGTATGAAGAGGGCACCCCTCGAATCAACGACGTCCTCCTTGACCTGGAGAGATTCCTCAAAGGGGAAACGGGAAGCGCCGAAGCCTTCTTCAAACAGAAGCTGGTAAAGACAGTTGAAGAGATAAGGGGAAAAGAACTCGAATCATGCAGTGTTGAGCTCTATCTTCCACAAAAGAACCGGAAGTTCGAAGAGACTGTGAGAGGGCTTTTCGAGGCTATCCTCCACCCGGAAAAAATGGAGATCAAGAGTATCCCGCTCGACGAGGGAAAAACAATCTTTCAAAAGGAGAAAGAATTTATCTGGGAGGCGGATGAAGGTCTGAGCATCATCCAGGAAAACATCGCCAAAATCAAAGGCTCACAAGCCCCGGTGAGAATAAGTCTGGGGGTGAGCGAATCACCAGAGGTCAGAAAAAACATAAAATCCCGTATCGAGAGCCTGCTTCGAGAAAGCCGCATCCCTGAATTCGAGGTCAAGGTCCTCTCAGCCTACAAGCAGGGCTTTTTCTGGATCATGGAAGAGGTCATACCCTCACTCCAAGAAAAAAAAGCAAGCCGCCTGGTCATTAAATTCGCTGAGGAAAAAGACAACCTGAAAATTCCCAAGAGATTCTACTCGGAGCCCTTCAGATGGCTCCAGGAGCTCTATCCTGTCGATGAGGTCATCTCCAAGGAAACACGCATTCCTCTGGAGAGAATCGAGTTCGAGCTAAACAAGAATATTGAGCCGGTGTATGAAGTCCTTGCCTACGACGAAAAAGACGAGATGGCCTTCCGGAATACATTCTCGCCGCGAATAAGGGAAGCTTCTTTTCTGAAGGTACTCCCCGAATGGGGAAAGGTGAAACTGACCACAGGCTGGTTAAAGATCGAACAGGGGAGCGAGACGCTGCTAGACCGGTCCCTGAAGACCGACCTCGAAAGATTCTGGGATTATTACCAGGATGAAATCCTGCCTGATATCAATTCCTTTGTAATGAAGAAAACAGGCAACGAACCTGCCTTCTCCAAACAGCCCTATTTCAAAAAGCTCCAGGTGGAGATGTGGTTCAGCGAGCCGGATTACAGACTGGGGGCAGATGAGGAAATCATAAGCAGCTTGGAGGCGATGCATGATGAGCTCTATTTCGACACCCTCGACTTTCTCCGCGGCATCACTGAGGTGGAAATAGAAGAAAAGGAAACCCTTGAAGACACCTCCCGCTACTCGGCACCGGGAAACATCCTTCCCCTCATCCATCCTTCCGCAGAAGGAGGACAGGGAAAGGTCAAAATCATATTTGAGGACTGGCAGGCCCGAGCCTCTCAGGTCTTGGTCAAATGGAAAGAAAAAGGGAAAGAGGAATACAGCAAGAAGATCTCTTTTCCTTCCATCAAAGCCAATTCCCTTCGAGTCCCCATGCTCATCTATAACGGTCAAGAAGAGCGGGTCGAAAACCTCATCGTCGACATCAAGTTTGAAAAGGAAGCCGAATACCTGATACTCATCGACCTCCTTGAATCCTACAGAGAGCTTGTGGATAAAGGAACCGTCCAACCCTTTGAGTATCCCCAGCTGAAAACGATCACTCTCAGGATCAAATTCAAAGACCTGGAAAAAGAAGAGACTCTTCAGGTCTCATCCAGGATCGAGGAAAGTAAAGGACCTCAAGCGGATGCAGCCGAGGAGAAAACAATCGTCCCCACCGATAAGATCATATCCCATCAGATGTGCCTGGATATCGTCGACCGCCTCAGCCGCTTCAAATCCATCTCTACTTACATCGCCGGCCGTTCCTACGAAAACAGGCGAATTCCGGTCATCGAGATGTTCAGCCCTCTGGAAAAATACACATCGCTGCCTCGCCTCATCACTCTTAAGCCGACTCTTTATCTGAGCGCCCGCCAGCACGCCAACGAAGTCTCTTCGACCAATTATGTCTTGAAATTTGCCGAGCTTATGGCTAAGGAAGAGTCCTACCAGAAGGACTTGAAGAAGATGAACATCGTGATCCATCCCATGGAAAACCCGGATGGAACAGAGCTGGCCTTCGAGCTTCAAAAACTGACGCCCTTCCACAGCCTCCATGCAGGCCGGTACAGCTCTCTGGGTATGGAAATCGGCTATCAAATCAATGCGGCCCAGCCACTCCTTCCCGAAGCAAAGGTCAGGAGACATCTCTACGACAGGTGGCTTCCTGACATTTACCTCAATCTTCACGGTTATCCCTCACACGAGTGGGTCCAGCAGTTCTCCAACTACTCGCCCTACCTTTTCCGGGATTACTGGATCCCCCGCGGCTGGTTCGCCTACTACAGCAGCCTCACTCTTCCACTCTACGAGAAATGGAAGGAAGCCGGGGAAGAGCTGATGAAATTCATCACAGAGGAAATCCGGGCGAATGAACGCCTCAGCTCATCCAACAGGAAATTCTATGACCGTTATTACCGCTGGGCTTCCCGCTGGCAGCCGCACCTGGACTATATGGAACTGCATGACGGAGCGAATATCTATGCCAAAAGACGATCCTCCAGCGAAAGCCGGCTATCTCCGAGGCGACAGGTCACCTTTGTCGAACAGACACCTGAGCTCATGGACGAGACCGCTCAGGGTGAATGGCTGGATTTCCTCTGTGAGCAGGGACTCACCTACCTGAGAGCTCACACCCAATATCTGGCCCAGGTCAAGTTTGAGACCGTCCGTCTGGAAGAAGAGAGCCAGGACAGAGTCCACATCCGGTTCATCCGCAGCCGGCCGGGTAAGATAAAAAAGTAAAAAAAGGAACAGGCTGCTTTTTTGGGGACTGTCCTTTTCATCAGTTTGTCCTCTTCGAAAGTGGGGATAACTCACAGCAGCTTGACTTAACAGCACATGGACTCATTTCTGAGAGAGACGGAAATGGGAGACCCTCTCACTCACTTAAGACTTTGCTTTTGAGGTGATAAATGGTATATTAAAGAGTCTGTTATTTTGGTTCAGAGTGAGCAGTAATTCACCGCTCTTGTGAAGAACTTCATCCCAGAAGCCATAGTAGGACAGGCAGAGAATAACTCTGACATCCATAAATACATAAACGTTTAGTTTCATCATTTTTTGTATTGAGGTCGCTGAGTTTATCTCCTCTACTGCCATCCGTTTATCAGGCTTAATCCATACAATAAAGAGCTGATTGAAAGTCAAGTCTTAGGTTGAAAGGATTACAGCTTCCAAACGGAAGAATCAGTTTCCTGGCAATTCCTCAAAAAAACAAAAGGAAATGACGATGATAAAGAGAATAACATCGAATTTTAACCGGAAAAGATGGAATCATTTGATAGTCGCAATCCTATGGCTAATGACCACTGGGTTCTTCTCCAAGCTCATCTGCGCCCAGAGTCCCGAAGTGCGAGAACTCAGCCTGCAATCTGCCCAGGAGTATGCTGTCCAATACAGTTATGACATCAGGAGATCTCAGCTGGATATCCAGGCTGCTCAAAAGAAGGTGCGGGAAACCATGCTGACAGGATTTCCCCAGGTCAATTCCAACATGAGCTACATGAACAACCTCGAGCTGGCGACCGTTTTGATCCCGGATTTCATCGGAGGGAATTATGACGAAAAGATCCCTGTCCAGTTTGGCACTCAGCACAATGCCAATGTGACCTTTACCCTTAACCAGCTCGTATTCAACGGAAGCTATCTCGTTGGCCTCAAGACGTCGAAAATCTTCCGTCAGCTGGCGGATCAAAATTATGAACGAACACGATTGGATATTCTGGAGACGGTCACCAACACCTATTGCTTAATCCTTGTGGCCGAAGAGACGGAAAAGATTTTATCTTCGAACATCGCTAACCTGGAAAAGACTCATTATGAGATAAGGGAAAGATACAAGGAAGGGTTTGTCGCTGAAACGGACGCCGATCTTGTTCAGATATCAGTGACAACATTAAAGAACAGTCTCCAGACGGTGGTCAGACAGAAAGAGGTGGCCTACAAGCTCTTGAAGTTTCAGATGGGATTGGATTTGAGCGAACAGATCGTCCTTACAGACCAGCTGGAAGATATTCTTCAACAGATAGACGTCTCGAAAGCAGCGAATACCGAGTTTGACCTCCGCCAGAATATTGACTACAAGCTGCTGGAGACACAGGAGAAGCTTTCAGAAATGGCTTTAAAGAACGAAAAGGCCCAATATTTTCCTGCGATATCAGCTTTTTACTCGTTCCAGTGGAATGCGTTCCGGGATGCATTCACTTTTTTAAACTTCCAAGAACGTTGGTTCCGCACTCAGGTTCTGGGCTTCAATATCAATATTCCAATATTCAGAAGCGGTGTTCAAAGGGCTAAAGTCGCTCAGGCATCTATCGCGCTGGAACAGGTTCAGACTGCGAAAATTCAGGCTTCTCAGGGTTTGATTGTGGAAGCGGCCGGTGCCAGGTCGGCCCTTTATTCTGCCTATGAGAATTATTTAAACACGAAAGAGAACATGGGATTGGCCAAAAGGGTATACGATGTGACTTTGATCAAATACAACGAAGGAGTCGCCTCCAGCCTGGATTTAACCCAGGCCCATGACAAATATCTAATGGCCCAGTCCGATCATATTCAAGCCATGTCCGGACTCCTGACAGCTAAGAATAGACTGGACAGGCTTAACAGTAATTATCAGACTCTTCAAGCAAAGGATGAATGACCATGAAAAACAGCAAATACTTGGCTCTATTGGGAATGGGGTTGATTCTTGCTGCCTGCGGTCCCAGGAGTGAAGAGGCGCAGCTGGCACGATTGGAAAGACAGAGAGAAGAATTGACGCAAAAGATTGAGAAGTTGAAGCAGGAGATCGCTCAGAAAGCCGCACCAACAGGAAAATCCGAGAAGGTGATGAATGTCAAGATTTCACCGGTGGAAAAGGAACTCTTTCAGCATTTTATCCAGGTGCAGGGTATAGTTGAATCGGACAACAACGTCCTGGTCGCGCCGCAGTCTTCCGGAATCGTGAAACAGGTCCATGTCAACGTCGGCGGTACGGTTTCCAGAGGACAGCTTCTGGCAGAACTGGATGGGTCCATCCTGGAAAGTAGCATTGCTGAGGTGGAAAACGGATTAAAGCTGGCCAAGACGATTTTCGAAAGGCAGCAGAGGTTATGGGACAAGAATATCGGCAGTGAGATTGAGTTCCTCCAAGCCAAGAACAACAAGGAAAGCCTGGAAAAGAGATTGGCGACTTTAGAAGAACAATTCAAGATGACGAAGATTTTTGCGCCCTTGTCCGGAACGATCGACGAAATTCTCATCAAGGAAGGTGAAATGGCGGCCGCTGGAATGGGAGCTATTCGAGTGGTTCAGCTCTCCAATCTCAAAATAGTAGTCGACCTCTCGGAGGTCTACATTTCCCGGATCAATAAGGGGGACCTCGTTCATGTGAGCATCCCTGTCATTGAAAGAGAATTCGATCTTCGCGTCGATGCCGTTTCTCAGGTTATCGATCCCGATGACCGCACCTTCCAGGTCGAAACCAAGATTCCCAAATCCGAAGCGGGAATCAAGCCGAACATGCTGGCAGTCCTGACGATAAATGACTATATAAACCGTGAGGCCTTTGTGGTTCCGTTGAACATCGTCCAGGAGACAGGACAAGAGCAGTTTATTTTTGTGGCCGAGCAACAAAGCAAGGACTGGATTGCGCGGCGAAGACCGGTCAAA
Source organism: Candidatus Aminicenantota bacterium (assembly GCA_029882525.1). Classification (GTDB taxonomy): domain Bacteria; phylum Acidobacteriota; class Aminicenantia; order Aminicenantales; family Aminicenantaceae; genus SOIA01. The sequence goes on from JAOUKO010000017.1 coordinate 21,476, forward strand.
ACGGGTGAAAGCTACGACGATCGGGTCGAGATCCTCTCCGGGCTTCAGGAGGGCGAGCACGTGGTCACTTTCGGCTATCAGAATCTAGCCGATGGTCAAAGCCTGGCAGTGGTCACAGATCAAAGGTGATCCTTTTGTGGAAATACCTGATGTTAAATAATAGAGTGGATAAAAAATGAAGCATAAAGAACTCAAACTCACTAACCTGTCGGTTGCGAACAGGACTGCTCTGTATATATTCACGGTTGTTCTGGTGATATTCGGATTTATGCAGTATGATGCGACTCCCAAGGAGAAGTTTCCGGAAATCGTCTTCCCCTATTTCATGGTCAGCACCATTCATCCCGGAACCTCGCCGGCTGACATGGAAAACCTGATCACCCGGCCCATCGAGAAGCAGCTTAAGGGAATCGATGGTGTCAAGCAGATCAGCAGCAACTCGATCCAGGACTTTTCTTCTATTTTCATCGAATTCGAGCTGAGCGCGGATGAGATGCAGGCGTATCTTGATGTCAGACAGGCAGTCGATGACGCCCGGGCAGAGCTGCCTCCCGATCTGTTCAGCGAACCAGAGGTCACCCGTATCGATCTCTCCGAAATCCCGATCCTGTACATCAACCTTTCGGGTGATCTCGGCTTGGTCAGGCTGAAGGATATTGCCGAGGACCTTCAGGATGAGATCGAAAGCCTGGAGGAAATCACTCGGGCTGACATCGCCGGGGCGCTGGATCGGGAGATTCAGATCAATGTCGATCTTTATAAGATGCAGGCCGCAGATCTCTCCTTTTATGCCATCCAGAATGCCATTGCCTCTGAGAATCTCACCATTTCCGGTGGACAGGTTGACACAGATGGAATTCGGAGAAACCTTCGCGTAGTCGGCGAATTCACGAACATCGACCAGATCAGGAATATCCAGCTTAAAAAAGGGATTTATTTAAAAGATATTGCCGAAGTCGTGGACGGGTACGCTGACAGAGAGAGCTACTCGCGTTTGAATTCCCAGGATGTGGTGACCATCAATGTGATCAAGAAGAGCGGAAGAAACCTGATCTATGCTGTTGACAAGATCAAAGCAATCGTTGAAGAGTACCAGAAGACCGCCCCAGAGAACCTGATCGTCACCATGACCGGGGACAGCAGCACGCAGACGAAAAACAGCGTGAATGACCTGTTCAATACGGTAATCCTCGGATTCATAGTTGTGGTCTTTGTCCTCATGTTCTTTATGGGGGAGACAAACGCTCTGTTTGTGGGTATTGCCATCCCGATGTCCATTGTCATTGCCTTCATTTTCATTCCTGTGGTCGGCTTCACCATGAACATGGTCGTTCTCATGTCTTTCATCCTTGTTTTGGGAATCGTGGTGGACAACTCTATCGTTGTCGTGGAAAATGTTTACCGCCATTTCACCACCACGCCCGATCTCTCTATCACTGCCGCCACCAAACTAGGAGTCGGAGAAGTGTCTGTTGCTGTTTTTACGGGCACGCTGACGACCATGGCTCCTTTCTTTCCCCTCATTTTTATGCCGGGCATTTCTGGAAAATTCATGTCCTTTCTCCCGGTCACCGTCATCATCACCCTGACAGCTTCCATGCTGGTCGCCTACATGATCAATCCTGTCTTTGCGGTCTCGTTCATGAAAAGATCCTCCAAGGACAGAGCGCAGAAAGTCCGGTGGAAACTCAGCTTGAAAAATGTCCTCATACTCTCGGCGGCTCTTGTTCTGGCTGTGATCTTTTATGCCGCAGGCAAGATGCTCCCAGCCAATTTCCTGGTGTTCGGGGTTGTTATCTATCTTCTGTTCAGGTTTGTGCTGCACTTCCTGATCGTCCAATTCCAGAGTCATGTCCTTCCCAGGATGATGAATGCTTACCGAAAAACTCTGACTTTTTTCCTCAAGGGAAAGCGCCCGTATGGCGTTATTGTTGGGATTGTCGTTCTTCTCCTCTTTTCTTTCATACTTCTGGGACTTCGATTGCCGAAGGTCGTGTTTTTCCCTGGCGGAGACCCGAACAACCTGTACGTCTTTATCACCATGCCCGAAGGCACGCATATCGACGTGACAAATGATATCTGTAAACAGGTCGAGGACAAGGTCTTCAAGGTTATCGGCCGTGACAATCCTGATGTGGAATCTGTGGTCTCCAACGTGGCCGCGAATGCGGGAAGCGGGATATTTGAACGATTCACCCAGGATAAGCTGGCCAGGGTGGCTATCTCCTTTGTGGAATACAAATACAGGACCGGAATATCCACACGGGAGTACCTGAGCAAGCTGCGTGAAGAATTGACTGGAATCGCGGGAGCCAAAATCCGTATTGACCGGGAAATGATGGGACCTCCCACCGGGATGCCCATCAACATAGAAATCAGCGGAGATGATATTGAGGAACTCATCAGCATATCCTATAGGTTGGAAGAATTCATCGATTCATTGAATATTCGAGGTGTTGAAGAGCTGAAGTCCAGTATGGAGGTCAGCAAGCCCGAACTCATCCTCAATATTGACAGAGACAAGGCAAACAGGCTGGGTATCACCACGGCTCAGGTGGGGATGCTCCTGCGCACCGCCATCTACGGGACAGAAGTCTCCGAGTTCAGGGAAGGAGAAGAGGAGTATCCGGTTATGGTCCGGTTGGACGAGAAATACCGGCATGACATAGATGTCCTGCTCAGCCAGACGATCATGGTGCCCGGCGGGAACGGGGGGCCGAAAAGAATCCCGATCTCCTCCTTTGCCCGTGTGACGAATCAGACAAGCTACGGCGGCATCACCAGGATGGACAACCAGCGGGTCATCACTCTATCTTCCAACGTGCTCTTCGGGTACAACGCTAACGAGATTATTCGCCAGATCAGCAGACGGCTTCCCAGGTTCGAATTGAAAGAGGGCTACACGATCAAATTCACCGGTGAACAGGATATGCAGGCTGAGGTCGGTAATTTTATAATCAAAGCCCTTTTCATCGCCACAGCCCTGATCTTGGTCATCCTTGTGGCTCAGTTCAATTCACTGTCCAAGCCGCTGATCATCATTCTTCAGATCGTATTCAGCTTGACAGGAGTCTTTCTCGGCTTCGCCATTTTTGGCCTGGATATTTCGGTCATCATGACAGGTATGGGAGTCATTGCGGTTGCCGGAATTGTGGTCAAGAACGGGATCATCATCATCGATTACACGGATAAGTTGATTGACAGCGGCATGGATAAATCGGAGGCCATTGTCCGTGCCGGGGCCACACGTTTGACCCCTGTCATTTTAACAGCGCTGTCCACGATCCTGGGGCTTCTGCCTCTCGCCATCGGAATAAACATCAATTTCATGACACTTTTCAGCGAGTTGAAACCACAGTTCTACTTCGGCGGAGACAGCGCCGCTTTCTGGAATCCTTTGGTCATGACCATCATCTTCGGGCTGTCCTTTGCGACAGTCTTGACTCTTGTTGTTGTCCCGGCCATGTACAAGCTCATCTATGCCCGAAAAAATTAGGAATCATACTGACGAAAAGGGCACGGTCTGATTTTTTTGGGGGAAAAGGGGGACAGTCCCTATCTTCTTTAGAATAAGGAATAAAAGGGTTAGTGCTCAAAAAAGCAACCCTATCGCTTTTTAGGCTTCCGCTTCTCTCAGGACGCTGTAAGCCAGCCTCAGAGCTCTGAGAGCCTCCTCACCGCTGACCTTCTTCGTCTTCCCCTCTTTGATGCACTGGAAAAAATTCTTGAGTTCTTTTTTCAGGGGTTCTTCTTTCTCTATCTTTAGACTCTTTATGTCTGTCTGTTTCCCGTTCAAGGGGAAAATCTTGACTTCCTGGTTGATATAATCCACCGAATAGCAGGAGGTTGGCTCGAATATGCGCAGCTTCCTCACCTTCCCTTGATGAACCCGGCTGGCCGTGAGCGTAGCTACACATCCTGATTTGAACTCTAACCTCGCGTTGGCGATATCGATCTTCTCGGACAGCACGTGGATTCCTGATGACCGGATGACCTTCACCTCATCCTTGATCAAAGCCAGGATGATGTCCAGGTCATGAATCATCAGGTCAAGCACCACATCAATATCCAGGGACCGGGCCGAGAACGAGCCCAGCCTCTGGACTTCAATAAACTTCGGCTCGGAAATCACGTTTTCGATGGCTTCCACAGCGGGATTAAACCTTTCCAGATGACCGACCTGAAGGATCGCTCTGCTTTTTTTCGCCTTGGCTACGAGCTGCTCAGCCTGTTCAACGGTCTCGGTGATGGGCTTCTCCACGAGTACAGACTTCCCTTCGTTGAGCAAACGCATGGAAATGGAGAAATGCTCGGATGTGGGAGTGGCGACGATGGCAGCGTCTATCTCATCCAGCATATCCTCGAAGTTCTCGAAGTACTCCACGCCGTGACGGTTGCCTATCTCGACTGCTTTTTTGAAGTCGATATCCGCCACGCCCTTGAGCTCAGCTTCCTCCAGATAGGAAAGGATTCTGGCATGCTGGGTTCCCAGATACCCGACTCCGATAATCCCGATCCGTACCTTATCCATTTTATCTTTTCCACCTGAAATCGAAGAGTGTCACTCTATTTTCCATATTCTACGCTTTTTTTGCAACTATTGAAATCTTATTCGCGTCAGCCAGGGAGATGGCTTCTTTTTTTTGGAAAAATGGTATCTTGCGCGCCTCAAGACAGAGGGCTCTGCTCCGGGATTGAACAAGACTCTCTACGGTGTTCAAACCCACAGCGGGCAAATCCACTCTCGGGTCCTGGGAAGTCCGGCAGACTTTGACCACTACCGTGCCCTCACCTGCCAGCCGGCCGCCTCTCTTTATAGCCTCATCCGTGCCCTCGATGCCTTCGACAGCCACGACCGTCTTGTCCTTGACGATCACGGTCTGTCCGACATCCAGGTCAGCGATGTTCTTGGCGATTCTCCAGCCAAAAGCCACGTCCTCCTCGGCTTCAGGCGAAAGCTTTGTCTCGGTCAAGAAGCCTGCCTCACAGTAATAGGAGGCGATGAAGACACTGGGATCCAAGAATTGAACTCCCTCTTCGGCCATAAAATCAATAATGGCTTTTATCACTGCCTCGGGACTTCTCTCCTGAACCCGGGCCAGTACGTTCAGTGAAGCCTTGTCGAATCCTTCTTTTCTGTAGATGTTCCGGGGGTCGACCTTCCCGGCAAAAACGGCCTCCTTGACACCATTATCCCTGAAATAGGAGAGCATATGCTCCAGGCCGCCGACACCGATCCATTCAAAGGTCCCGGCTTTTCCCTTCAAAGAGGCTTCGGCCTCTCCTTGGATTCCGGCCACCACCGGAGAATATCCTTGCTTCCGGGCCTCTTCGAGGACCAAGAACGGGAATTCTCCCGAGCCTGCGATTATTCCGATTCTTCTTCCCATCTCTCGCCGGTCTTTTTTACGATCCCTCTCTCAGAGGCTTGGATAAAACGGATGATCTCATTCTTGTCCTCACCGGAAGGCATTTCTTTCTCGATCTTCTCCAGCGCCTGAGATGTATTCAGTTCAGAAAGGAAAATGATCCGAAACATATCCCGCAGATCCTTGAGTCTCTTTCTGTCAAACCCTCTCCGCCTCAACCCGATGGCATTCAAACCGTAGATGTGAACCGGGCGGGCTCCGGCAACCCGGCAGAAAGGAAGGACATCCTGGGTGATCACAGAGTATCCGCCGATGAAGGCGTACTTGCCGACCCGACAGAACTGATGAACCGCGCTGAAAGCACCGACCTGAGCAAAG
>JAOUKO010000018.1 GCA_029882525.1 Candidatus Aminicenantota bacterium
CCCCGCCCGAGAAGGGAAGGCAGCGAGCGGAAGCGAGCGTTGGAAGGGGGAAGTCAGTTCCCCCTCCAAGTTGACTGCTGGATTATTCGGGGGGGGTGAGAAAAAATCATATAAATCATCCTGAAATTCACCCCAAAGGGCTATTTCAATCATTATCTTATTTTATTAAACATATTTACACCCTTTTTATCCCTTAAACAGAGAGGCAGGAATGGTCTCCCTGGAAGGAGAGACCCTGAGTAAACCGGGCCAGAAGAAAACACTCTTCCCTAAGCCTTATACTGCCACTGCACCACAAACATTCTTCGAGGTCAGAATCCTGTTTTTTCCATTTTTGCGCTTCGGGGACGACTAAATTTTTTCCCCCTAATTGAGGGAGGAGATCACAAAGAGAAAGTCTCTTCGATGATCGAAGGAAAAAATGATTGAGGGAAAAGGAAGCGATTCAATCAAATTCATCCTGAATGCTTCAATATTCCTGCTGGGATTTTACCCGGTTCTCCAGGCGTCTTTCAGAATAAGCAGAATGACTTCCGCCAAGATTCTCACTGAATGACCCGAAAAAACGCCAATGGCTTCTCGGATAGACACTTATACAGAAATGAGAGAAGGATTGAATTCTATTCTTGACCCAGGAAAAAATAATCAATCCAAATGGAAGGAATTCCTTCCGGAAACCGTGGAAACCAAAAAGGTCAAAGAGGTTCTCAGCCTCTTCGCCAAAACATTCTCCGCTATGAGAATTTACCCGCCAGAGAATCCCACGGTTAAAAATTTCATCGAATCTTTGTACGAAAAAAAACAAGAGTTCCTCCGGGAATACGGGGAGCTGAAACTCGTCGTTCACGAATTCAGCTTCATCTTCAAAGAAGATACAGTCTTTGAGGAAGAACAAAAAAAGACCAGTCTTCCCTTTCTTTTCTTCAAGGACGGGATGAGAGAGCTGGTATTCAACAAAGGCCTGGATAAAAACGAGCTTCAGGATTTTCTGCAGATCACCAAAGACAACGCGGACCTCCCTCTAGAGGACAGTGACATAGTCAACTCTCTCTGGGCAAAGGATTTTCCTCATATTCGCTATTTTGCCCTTGACGAATTCCTGGACACAGAGAGTGAACAAGATTCTGCAGATAAACGTTCCCGTGTTGATAAAGAAGAGCTTTTGCAGGGAGAAATAAGGCTTTCCACAGCCGACCTGTCAGAAATTCGAAAAAGAAGCGCCGCTCCAGCCGCTTCATCCAGTGAAGCCAAAAAAGAGGAAGAAGGCCAGGAGATAACCCTGGAAGATATCCCCCTTCCTTTTCAAACGACAGCCATAAGCAGGGAGGATTCCCCCAAGCTCCAATCCATGCTTGAAGAACTCCGCTCATTGCCTCCGCTGACCGAGATGATCATCCTTCTCTTCGAAATCCTGCATTTAGAAGAGAGAGCCCAAGCCATTTCATCCATCTTGAATATTCTCAAACAATTCTACAAGGAAGCCGTCTATAAATCCCTTTTCACATTGGCCTCTCTCATCCTCCACCGGCTCCAGGAACTGAAAGAGCTGTGCTCCGGCCAGCACGAGGAAAAAGCGCAAATGCTGGAGAGTACCCTGCGGCATTTTAAAGGGGAAAGCTCTCTGGCCTACTTGAAAAAACTGTTCATGAACGGCCAGATAGAAGACTTTGATTCATTCTTTCTATACCTGAAAACTCTCGGTCCTCAGGCCATCCCCCTAGCCGGAGATATCTGGGAGGAGACAAGAGATCCAGATATCAGGTTAAAAGCCTCAGACTTCCTGTATGAAGCCGGCAAGGAGGACCTCGCTTCGCTCTTTAACCTTGTCAGAGGCCACCGGACCGCTCTGACAAAAGAAATTATTGAAATCTCGGGAAAAATCGCTGACAAACGCGCCCTGCCATATCTTAAAAAATTCACAGGTCATCAAAACAAAGAAGTCAGGCTCGCCGTCATAAAAGCGCTGTCAAGAATCGATGATGCAAGCGTCAATCCAATCCTGATCGGATTTCTCTCTGAACATGATGGGGAAATCCGCACCCAGGCTGCCATGAGCCTTAAGTCCAGTGAAGACCAGGATACGGCTGCCTTCATTTTTCAGATAGCTGAACAAAAAGATTTCAGGGAGAGGCTCAAACAGGAGAAAAAAGCTCTTCTGGAATATCTGGCAGATACCAGATCAGGAGAAGCCAGCACGCTCCTCCGGTCTCTCTTGAAAAAGCGAAGCATTCTAAAAAGATCAAAACAGGATGAAACTCGATTGTGTGCAGTCCCGGCACTGCAAAAAATGGGAAACCATGAAGCTCAAAAAATACTCGAGGAAGGGGCAAGGTTCAGGAACAAGGCTATCCAGATAGCCTGCAAGCTAGCTTTGAGAAAAATTTCTTAAAATCTTGGAACAAGTTAAAAGTCTTGCCAACGAGCAAAGTGCATAATTCCAGAGGAGAAATCGGCCTGGGAAAAAAGCGCTCCACATCAGTCTCATCCCGAGCACTCTCCAAAACAATCGATGAAATTTTTATCCGCTTTTCTTCGGCTCTAAGGACTGCTCAGATCTATGAGCCCAATAACCAGACTTTCATCGGGCATATCCATTCCCTTTTCTCTCTGCTGGAGAATATCCTGTCTCAAGAAGGAGGCGCCTCGTTCCGGTTTCAAGAAAACACCTTATTTTTTAACAACACCAGAATTAAGTTCGACTTTTTCAGCTACAACAATTTTAAATTCTTGGCTGATGAATTCAGGGAAAAGGACATCGGAGCGATCGGTTTCGAGCCGGGTCTGAGTGACAAGGAGCTGTCAGAGTTTATCGTTCTTCTCGCCAACCCCCCAGAAAATAAAGAGGCCTCATTCGAGGATATCAGCACCCAGCTCATATCCAGGGGAATCACCCATATTTTTTTAGAACGAATCCATCCTTATGATGCCGCGGCCCGCATGAAGGCAGAAAAGGTCAAGCCGGCCGCTAAAAAAGTCTTTTTCCGGAGCATAAAACATCTGAAGGAATCCTTTGAGAATAACAAAGAAAATCAAAAACTCCAGTTGAAAACGACCCGCAGGTTGATCCAGGCCATGGTCGACCTCATCAGTCGGGACGAGTCCTTCATAATCGGGATGACCAACATCAAAAATTATGATGACTATACCGTCAATCATTCAACGAATGTGGCTGTCCTTTCGCTCTGCTTTGGTAGAAGGTTGGGACTTGACAAAGAGGAATTGACAGAGCTGGGGTTAAGCGCCTTTTTCCATGATATCGGAAAACTCGATATCCCCGAGGAAATTCTGGATAAAAAGGATAAACTGAGCGAAGAAGAAAGAAAAATAATGGAAAAACACACCCTCCATGGGGTCGAAAAACTGCTCAGCTTGAAAGACTCGAGCTTTCTCCCCGTGAAAACTCTTTATGTCGTCTTGGAACACCATCTCTGGGCCAATCTTTCCGGATATCCCAATTACTGGAAAAGAAATAAGATAAGTCTCTACAGCAAGATCGTCAAGATATGCGACTTCTTTGACTCTGTAACCACAGAAAGGCCTTACAGAGATTATGTCCTGACCTGGGATCAGGCATTGAGTTTGATGCTGGAAAAGAGCGGCACAGAATTCGACCCTGTCTTGCTCAAGGTCTTTGCCAGCATGGTCGGGGTATACCCTATCGGTTCCCTTGTCGCCCTCAACACCGAAGAGCTGGGAATCGTGATGGAAGCCAATCCTGAAGTAGCGCTCATGCTCAGGCCTAAAGTGAAACTCATCACGGACAGAAATGGCAAGAAGATTGATGGAGAAATCATCGATCTGACAGAAATGAACCCAACAAAAGGTGAGTATAAAAGGTCGATTGTCAAATCATTGGATCCTCGTCAATACAACATCCAAGTGGCCGATTACTTCTTAGCCCAGGAGAACTGATACCCTCCCCTGTTTTGTTCCGCCTTTAGAGCATTTAATCCTTGATCCTCAGCGGAAAAGGTCTTGTATTGAGATGAGTTAAGGGGAACAGGTGGCCCTGAATGGTGAAACCTTGAAGCCAAAAATACATCTTCACAGGAAACCGGAAATTCCCCAGGAAAAAGGTCAGATTTCACCCTTGACTTAAATTTTAAAATATTATAAACACTATCGAGTCTTTGCTCACTTTAATGGCAGGTATGATTCCTAATTAAGTCTTCAGGGGCTGGATCAGCTCCTTTAAGCAGAGATATTGAATAAAGTTTCTCTCATGACTTATTCTTTTTTTGGGGAATCGATGCTCTCTAGAAACACGGATGGGGAATCATCAACAAGCGGAGGAAAGCCTAATGAATAAGGAAGAAAAAAAGGGGCGCTTGAAATACGACGGACCTGAGCGCCGTTCCTGGACTGACCGGCGGAGACTCATTGACCGTCGTAGAGGAGATCGGAGGAAAGGGGAGAGGCGAGACTAATATCCGCAGATGAAAAAATTTCTTTTCATAAAATATCCCTCCATTCGATTTGACGGGTCACAACACTTTTATCTAGAGTAGACCACCCAGAGCATCCCGCAAGCACAAATCGTCCGCCGTGGCTTTTTTACATCATGCTTTAAATCGATTATTCGTCTTTGCCACGTCTCTCTCGATCAAGTCTGGAATCAATCCGAACTTTTTTTCTCAAACCTCAGGTTTTTGACCCGTCCAGCATCCAGAGTAAAAGCGGCTATTTCATCCTCTTCGCCCCGAATGAAGTGCATCTTCAAGTTCCTGAGAGTAAACTTATCCTGGAGTGTCGGGCTTAAAAAACCTCTGGGAGCATTTTTATGGGAAAAGCACAGCCTGCCCTCCTTGAGGCTAATTTTAAATGCCACCTGAAGCTCCTCGCTGAAAAATTCACCTTCATACTCTTCAAGTTGTTCAGGGCTGAGTTTGACCGGCTTGAAAGACTGGAAGATCCTGGGTGGCTCTCTTTCCTGCAAGACATGAAGGAAAAAGGGCATCCCTTTCTCTTTTCTTTCAAACTTGAGAACGACTCCAACAGGAACATCCAGCAGATAGAATTCAGCCTCACTCTTGGCGGCCAGGGCATAACTCTGCCCAGACATCAGTGCATTCAACTTGCCATCTTTTAAAAACAGCCTGATCACCTCCCCGGAATGGGGTTCGATGTAGTCTCCGGCTTTTTCCCTGAGTTTTACTCCAGAAACCTCAATTCCTCCAGCGGTTCCAGCTCTATCCTCTTCTAAGGGTTGAATCTCTTGTTTCGCTTTTTCAAAATCATCGGCAAGATAGATTTCAGCAATCTGGCGAGAAAGTCCTGTGGGATTGATGGAGCTGAGGTTGGAAAGACAGATGACGGAGAAATGCTGCTCGGGAAAACGCACCATGTAGGACCTGTAGCCTCCCAGGGCACCGCTGTGGTCGACTGTCTTTAATCCCTTATAACTGCTGATTCTCAGAGCAAAGGCATAATCCAGCTCTTCTCCGTTATTCAATTTCCCCTTGGAGTGCATGAGTTCGATCACATCCTTACCGCCCACTCTATGGTGGTAAAAATTCTGGTCCCAGAGGAAAAGGTCTTCGACTGAGGTGAATAGACCCCCGGACCCGACGCAGTCAAAAGTGGAAATGAAATTTCTGTATTTATCCTTGCCTCCGGGGAAATAACCAAAAGCCCTGTTGTGAACAAGCTCGGTGTAATCATCATGAAAACGGGAATTCTTCATTCCCAGTGGTTTGAATATTTTCTCCTCAGCATATTCCCGAAGGCTCTTATTGCTGGCTCTTTCCACTAGGACAGCCAACAGGAAATACCCGGAGTTGCTGTACAAGTATTCCTCCCCTGGCTTGAAATTCAACTCCTTCTGGCGGGCGATAAGCTCCAACACGTCATCTTCATGATAAGTTCCGAAGTCCATACCAATAATATCGAGAAGAGTGAGGTAATCTCTGAGGCCGCTGGTGTGATGGATGAGATGGCGGATTGTTAACGGAATTCCATAATCCGGCATTTCAGGAATGTACTTCCGGATGTCATCATCCAGGGAGAGTTTCCCTTCCGCCGATAACAGCACGATGCACATGGCCACGAATTGCTTGGAACAGGAACCGATATAAAAAACCGATCCTGGTGAGATGGGGATGCTGTGCTCCAGGTTGGCCATTCCATAACCCTGTTTGTAGATGAGCCTGCCATTCTGAATGATGGCTAAGGCACATCCCGGCGAATGTGGCTTTCCCCACTGGGCAAAGAGCTGGTCCACTTTAGCGGTCTTTTCGTCTGCAACGAGTGTTGAGAAAAAAATGAGAATCAGGGCAGCCGTGATTACGGCTTTACAAACATGTATCCTTTTCATACCAAAGCTCCTTCTTTCGCTATTCGGGTTTGAGACTCGAAGTCAGGTTTGTTTTTGAAGTCAGGCCTTATCCGCAAAATGATTTATTCGTTTCAAACTGAGCCCCCAGGCGTTCTCAACTCTTTTCTGAGCCAGATGATTGATGACTTCAAAGTCCGGTCCCGTCCGGTCTTTTATTTCAATGACTTCTCGGCTGTCTTCACCGCGTCGGAGAATAACTCGGTTCCCTTCCTGGCCATTTCTTCGGTCAGGACAAGAGGAGGCAGGAACCTGGCCACGTTCCCATAGTGGCCACCGATCTCGATCAAAAGGCCCCAGCGGTGGCAAATGGCCCTCACCTCCCTGGCCAGCTCTGGGGCAGGCTCTTTAGTCGCCTTGTCTCTCACAAGCTCCACTCCCAGCATCAACCCTTTTCCCCGGACCTCTCCCACGACCTTCGAGTCCTCCTCTAACTCCTTGAGCCAGACGAGCATCACCTCGCCCAGGTTCAAGGCGTGTTCAGCCAGGTTATTCTGGACCATGAAATTCAAGGCTTCGCTTCCGGCGGCATAGGCCAGTACGTTCCCCCGAAAAGTCCCGATATGTTTACCTCCGGGCCATGTATCCAGGTATTCCCTGTAGGCGATACCGGAAATCGGGAACCCTATTCCGCCTAGGGCCTTGCTCATGGTCATGATGTCGGGCACAGTGCCTGTATGCTCGAAGGAAAACATCTTTCCGGTTCGGCAGAACCCAGCCTGAATCTCGTCAACCACCATCAGAATTTCATATTTATCGCAGACTGCCCTCACTCGGGGAATAAACTCATCCGGGGGAACGATCGAACCCCCTTCTCCCTGGATCGCCTCGACGATAACCGCTGCTGGCCTTCCCACACCAGAATGGGGGTCCTCGACGACATGCTCCAAATATTGGACGCACTCCAAGCCGCAGGTATCAGGCTCTCTGCCAAAGGCGCAGCGGTAGCAGTAAGCGTAAGGGACAAAGTGAACCTCGGGCAGAAGCGGAAGGAAGTCCTCCTTGAAAACCAAGCCGCTGGAGAGGGAGAGAGCCCCAGCGCTCATCCCGTGATAGCCTCCTTCGAAAGCGATCAGAGGATAACGCCGGCTGTTATACCTGGCAAGCTTTAGGGCAGCTTCCACGGCATCTGAGCCCGTGGGACCGCCGAAAAAAATCCTGTTTAAATCCTTCGGCAACAGGGTAAGCAGGTTTTCAACCAGTGCTTTCCGCGCCGGGTTGGGAATATCAAGGGAGTGGGTCAGTTCGGAGAGCTGTTTCGAGGCTGCCTCTGAAACCGCGGGATTGGCATGACCGACATTCATCACTCCAGCACCGCCAAAAAAATCAATGTAGATGTTGCCGTCCACGTCCTCAACTGTGGCGCCCCTTGCTCGCCGGATAGCCATGGGCATTCCCTTGGGATAGGAAACTGCCGAACCTTCGTGTGAGGCTTGATAATCGAGATACTCCTTCGATTTCGGGCCGGGTGGAGGAATCTTGATCAAAGGCGCTTCTGGAAAAGATAGATCCTTGAAATCCATCTCCAGCCTCCTCAAGAAAAATCAAAATTTCTCTGTATCAAAAAAAGCCTTATTCTCTATTCGCCAATCCTGACCAAAAGCCCTTTACGCTTGACCACGTTAAAATTCCAGCGGAAAAACAGGAAGGCCGCCATGATGTAAATGACATTGAGGCCAGAGGACCACATCAGTTGACTCAGAGGAAACACGCCGCTGGAGATGACTTCCCTCATCCCTTCAAACACGTGTGATGCCGGCACGTAATGGGCTATGGTCTGCAGAAACCGGGGGAGGACAGAGACAGGATAGAAGACAGCAGAGACAGGCATGAAGAGAAAGCCAAGAGCCCACGCCAAAACCTCTGCTTCCTGGCCGAACCTCAGGATGAGAGCCGTGGTGATGATTCCGATGGTCCAGCCCATGACTATGAGGTTGAGCACAAAAGGAACAAGGGCGACGCCTATCAAGAAGATGTTGAATGAATAAATGATCCAGGCCAGCACAGCCATGATCGTGGCCACTGTGACCAGTTTGACCACGCTGACCAGCATGAGCGCAAAGATATATTCAGCAGGAGAAAGCGGGCTGGCAAAAAGATTCAGCAGGTTTTTTGCCCACACATCTTCGAGAAAAGAGACGGAAATACCCTGGTGGGAGCGGAAGAGAATATCCCAGAGGATCAGGGCTCCGATGAAGAAGGTGACAAAACCGGGCAGGTTCTGCCTGTACTGAGCCAGATAAACGGTAATAAATCCCCAGACAAGAAGGTCCAGCAAAGGCCAGTAAACGACCTCTATGAGCCGGGGGAGGCTCCTCCTGTAGAGGTACATATGCCGCATGAACAGGGCAGCTATCCTGTGGAACCTCAAGCTTCCTCCCTTGCCACCTTCAAAAAGACTTCCTCCAGGTTCGACCTTCCGAAGCTGCGGACGACTTCTTCCGGCTGGCCTTCGGCGATGATCTGCCCCTTGTGAAGGAAGATTATTCGGTCAGACATCTGCTCCATTTCCCTCATGTTGTGAGAAGTGTAAAGAATGGAAATATTCCTGTCCTTTTTTATCGACCTCAAAAGAGTTCTGGTCTTGTCGGCTATATCAGGATCCAGACTCGCTGTGGGCTCATCGAGCAAAAGGACTTTCGGGTCGTTGATAAGCGCCTTGGCCAGGTTCAGCCGAGTCTGCTGCCCGGAGGAGAGGTGCCTCACCAGCTTATCCTTGATCCCTGCTATCTCAAAAGCCTCAAGAAGCTCCTGGATTCTTTTTTCTCTATTTTTTGTCTTGTAGAGCCTGGCAAAAACCTTCAGGCTCTCTTTCACACTCAAGGAATTAGGCATGGAAACGTAAGAGGAGGAAAAATTGACATTCTGTATGATCTCTTTCCTGCGTTTTCTCAGGTCCAGACCGAAGACCTGAATATCGCCTGAGGTAGGTGTGGTCAGGCCGAGAAGCATGTGGATGATAGTGGTCTTGCCCGCCCCGTTTGGGCCCAGGAGGCCGAGTATCTCGCCGGGAAAAATGCTGAAAGAAACACTGTCCACAGCCTTCAACGACTTGAAGACCTTTGTCAATCCTTTGACTTTAACAACCGGCTCGAACATTCCCTACAAGATAATTGAAATCAAGCCCAAAAACAAGACATTAGGCCAGAACAAAAAAAGAAACAGGGGAACGCTTGCCGTAAATGACAAAAACTCTAAATGTTTCTCTAAAAAAAGGTCGGGCAGACAAACGGCTTTTATAAGTTGATTCTCTTCCAGATAGTGGGGGTAAAATACACGGGAATGGAAGAAGCGACCTTTCAGGTTTAGCCTTCTCGATCCGTACACCGAGGGAAGCCGATGAAATCGGCCGCCGAGTATGTTTGAGAAAGCTCAGGCCAGTGGATTCCGAAAACACGCAGCTTTTACCCCAGCGAGTCAAAAGCTGCTCGGTTTCAGGCTTCGCTCTCCTCACCTCTTCGGTGAGGAACCATGCCCGTTCAGCCTTCAAACGGTTTTCTCCCCCCACTGGCCTTCGCTTAGTCACTGAGGGGGGACGGTGAGGGAATGGCGTTAAAAATCTGAAGGGAGCGACGCCATTTCCGTGTATTTTGGTCATTCAATTATTCATACAAAATGGAAGAGAGCCCAATAGTTTAACACCTGTCCACTTTTTAGGTCACCTGATAAAGCACTTCCTGGGAATGATAAATGGCACGTTATTTGCTTATACTCTAACCTGAATCTGATAACAGATAAGGAGAAAAAAATGAAAAAGCTGTTTTTAATCATCATGCTTATCTTGCTGGCCACTTTACTCAGCTCAAACGAACTTTTTGCCGGCTCTTCCAGAAGCTATCCAGCCCAGAATTATCTCAACTTCTCCTGGTTTCTCAGACCCGCAAGCCTTGGGGTCAAAACACGGCTGTTCAGCAACGTGTATGCTACGGGAAACCTGGATTACAGAAAGTCAATCGATGACCTTGAGCTGCAGGCTGGAGCGGTCTACATGTTTCCTGTCAAAATCCTGATTTTTAAGCTGTATGCCGGAGGAGGCTATCAATTCTCCAGGAATGAAGGATTCCAGTATCCTTATGCGACTGTCGGCACGAATTTTTGGGTCTTCTTCACCGAAGCTGTTTATCCTATAGATTCTCGGATAGACCCTAAGTACAGATTCGGACTGAGCATTAAATTCTAATCCATGTATCGGCCGGCATTCACGTCGATCGCCTCACCGGAGACATAATCATTCTCTAGAAGATAGACAACCCCAAACCTATTGCATCTTCATCTCCGGATGGTAAAATATCCTGACTCATGTTATTCTTGAGCAGGTAAATCATGGATGGATTCCTCAAGCTTCTTCTGCTGTTTGGGGTCGGTTCAATAGCAGGAGTCCTCAACGTCATGGCCGGAGGCGGCTCCACGATCACTCTTCCGGTCCTCATCTTTCTCGGCCTCGAACCCACCCTGGCCAACGGCACCAACCGGTTGGGGATAATCGCCCAGACTCTCTCTGCAGTCGTCTCCTTCCGTCAGGAAAAATATCATGATTTCAAGCTGAGCCTAAAACTGACCGCCTTCGCCCTGCCAGGAGCCATTGCCGGGGCTATCATCGCCACCAGGATAAGCAACGAGCTCTTCCAAAAGATCCTTGCCTATGTTCTCATCGGTGTGACCGCCTCCCTACTCCTGAGGAAGGCGAACAAGAATGAAGCCTTAGAGCAGCAAGGAAAACAGAGCTGGTTGATCTATCCAGTCATGCTTGGTATCGGATTTTACGGAGGTTTTATGCAGGTTGGCGTAGGCTTCCTGTTCATGGCCTCGCTCTTTCACCTGATGAAGCTTGACCTCATCCGTGTCAACATGCACAAGGTCTTTATCATATTTGTCTACACCATCCCGGCACTCCTCATCTTTGTGTTTAACGGAAAGGTGGAATGGAAGTATGGATTGATCCTGGCTTTAGGCATGGGGCTCGGAGGCTGGTGGGCAGCCAAGATCTCTGTGAAAAAAGGAGAGAAATTCATCCGGATAGTCCTGATTGCGGCCATCCTCCTGATGGCCCTGAAGCTCCTGAATTTATTCTGATCCTCCCTCCAAAAAACTGGTAAACATAAATTGACTTAAAACATGCAAGCTATTATCATGAACCTTAATATTTGGAATGAGAATCAGGTGAAAAAGAGGGAATACAGGCAGTGTTGAGATTGAAAAAAATACCGCTGCACACCAAGATCTTCATCGGATTGATCCTCGGAGTGGTGGTGGGTCTTGTCTTCGGCGAAAAAGCCACCATCATCGAACCTGTGGGAACCATCTTTCTCCGCTTGATCACCATGATCGTCGTTCCCCTGGTCCTCGTCTCCCTCATGCTGGGAACAGCCAGCCTGGGCGATATCCGCAAGCTCGGTCGAATCGGAATAAAGACAATCGTTTACTTCACCCTGACCACCATGGTCGCCATCTCCATAGGTCTCGTCCTGGCCAACATTGTTAAGCCCGGCACCGGCCTGAATGAAGAAGTGAAGGCCGAGCTCTATAAAAGCTATGAGTCCAGAGCTCAGGTCGGCATCGAGAGGATGGAAGAGAAGCCGTCGCTCAAGGATATCCTGATCGATATCGTTCCCACCAATCCTGTGAAAGCCCTTATAGAAGGAAACATGCTTCAAGTGATTTTCCTGGGGCTTCTGTTCGGTCTTATCCTCACTCTTATCAAAAAAGAGAAAGCCGAGTTTCTCATCCAATTTTTCGATGGCGTGAATGACGTGATCATTCAAGTCGTTCATATCGCCATGAAGCTGGCTCCGTACGGCGTTTTGGCTTTGATCGCGGCTGTCATCGGTCAGTATGGCGTTAATATCCTGGTCACTCTTCTCAAGTATTCCCTTGTGGTCGTGGGAGGCCTGGTGCTCTACACCTTCACCATGAACAGCCTGACCGTAGGTTTTCTGGGAAGAATGAACCCTCTCCGCTTTTATAAAGCTGTCAAAGAAGCCATGATCATCGCCTTCAGCACC
The DNA here is from genome assembly GCA_029882525.1 of Candidatus Aminicenantota bacterium. Classification (GTDB taxonomy): domain Bacteria; phylum Acidobacteriota; class Aminicenantia; order Aminicenantales; family Aminicenantaceae; genus SOIA01. The sequence continues at coordinate 12,334 of JAOUKO010000018.1, forward strand.
TCGAGTTCCAACGCCGCCTTGCCGGTCAGCCTGGAATGTGTCGAGCATCTCGGAGTATCCCGTGAGTATGCGAGCTTCGTCATCCCGTTGGGGGCCACGATCAACATGGACGGAACCGCCCTCTATCAGGGAGTGGCGGCTGTGTTCATCGCCCAGATCTACGGTATTCCTCTTGGGATTACAGACCAGATCACCATCGTCCTCATGGCCACTCTGGCTTCAGTCGGAGCGGCCGGCGTGCCAGCGGCTGGGATCATAACCCTGGCCATGGTCCTCAAACAAATCGGAATTCCCCTCGAAGGAATCGCTCTTATCCTGGGAGTCGACCGCTTCCTGGATATGTGTCGGACAACCACCAATATCATCGGAGACATGGCCTGTTCTGTTGTCATCATGGCATCAGAAGAGAAGGGGAAAACGAAGTTGAAGTGACCCAAAAAACAAAGAGAAGGGCCCTCGGTCAGCACTTTCTGAAAAGCCGGACCGTCCTCAACAGGATCGTTCGTTGCATCTCTCCCCAAATTCAAGACCTGATCATTGAAATCGGCGCAGGGAAAGGAGCCTTGACTTTTCCCCTCGCCGAGAAAGCGGGAAGGGTCATCGCCATCGAAAAAGACCCGCATCTCATTCCTTTCCTCGAGAAAAGACGCTTCCCAAACCTCACCATCCTCGAAGAGGACGTATTGAGAGTGAACTTCCATGAGCTCGTCAAAAAAGAGAGTTTCCGGGGAAGCGTGAAACTGGTCGGAAACCTGCCTTATTCCCTGTCTTCCCCTCTGCTGCAGAAGGTGCTTGAAGAAAAGGAGCTTATTTCAGAGTGTGTCTTCCTTCTTCAGAAGGAAATGGCAGAGAGGATGTGCGGTCAGCCCGGCTCAAAATCCTATGCCCCAATGTCAATTCTCTTCCAGAATCATTTTCTCATCGCGCTTCGTTTCACGGTGGGCCCGGATTGCTTTTCCCCTCCGCCGAAAGTGGATTCCGCCCTTATCTCTCTCCAAAAAAGAAGTCAACCTCTCTTCTTCATCGAGAACGAAGATCTCTTTCGGGACTTTCTGAAGGGCTCCTTCAAGCACCGGAGAAAAATCCTGCGAAAAAACCTGGAAAAGCTCAGTATCCCCCTATCCGCTATCGAGAAAGCGTATCAAAAATTCAGCATAGAACGAAACATCCGCCCTGAACAACTCCCCATATCCCAGTTTGTGGAGCTCTTCAGACTTCTCTTCATAAATGTGCTATAATTCAGTCGATGAAAAAAAAGAGCAAAGCCGCCCTGCCCCTATCCTTCCCCCGATCCCGAAGAAAAAAAGGAGTCAGATCGTCTGACATAATCGGGGTCATCCTGGTTTTCTTAGCGGTCTTTTTCTTCATCAGCTTGATCAGTTACGACTCGAGTGACCCGTCCTGGACCAACACCGGCTGGGCTGAAGCACAGCCTTCAGGGCAAAGGATCCACAACGCCATCGGCAAAGCAGGAGCCTATCTTTCAGACGCTCTTCTCCAGCTTTTCGGGTTCACCTCTTTCCTGCTGTGTGTTGCCCTCTTCTACATGGGAATTCAATGCTTTTTATCTGATGAGCAAAGAAGCCTTCTCCTGAAATCGGGGGGAAGCCTATTCCTTGTGCTTGTGTTCTGCTCTCTTCTCGCCCTTCTTCTTCGGGGTGTTTTCTGGAGAGGAGCAGAGTTTCAAGCGGGTGGTCTGATCGGCGACCTGATCTCGTCCATCATGGTTCGATTCTTCAGCCGTATCGGGACTCTCCTCATTCTCATCGTTCTTCTCGTCCTCTTCTTCATCCTCGCCACAAAAATATCCATGTCAGCCATTCTTCATTTTTTCTCCAGCTTTTTTCAATTTGTATTCAAGGAAGTCAGGATCAAAGTCATCCATTATCAGAAATCCAAGTTCAGAGAAAGGATGAGGAAAAAGATCATCGAAAAATACTCTCCACCTGAAAGCGAAGAGTCCAAAAAATTCCTACTGATAAAGAGGAGAAAAGAAAAAAAGAAAAAACCTGAACTTGAACCTGAATCCGCCGCAACGCAGCCTGCGCCTCCCCTCGTGCAGGAAAAATTTCTTTTCCCCGAAATGGAAAAGAAGACGGATTATAACTATCCCCCCTTCACTCTCCTGGACCCGGGAAAAGAAGCCGAAAAAATCGACAAGGAAGAACTCTATGAAAAAAAGCTCCGGATCGAGGAGAAACTAGCTGAATTCCGCGTGGATGGTGAAGTCCGGGAGTATCATCCCGGCCCCGTTGTCACCACTTATGAATTCTACCCTCATCCGGGTATCAAAATCAGTCAGGTAGCCAGTCTCTCAGAAGACCTGTCAATGGCCTTGGGAGCGGAATCTGCCAGGGTTCAGAGGATGCCGGGAAAATCCTCTCTCGGCGTGGAAATCCCGAATAACAGAAGAGAAATCATCAAACTCAGAGACATCCTGGAATCCGAGCAGTTCACAGGCTCTCCCTCCAAATTAACCTTTGGCCTGGGGAAGACCATCCATGGGGATATCTACATCACCGACCTGGCCGTCATGCCCCATCTTCTCATCGCCGGGGCAACTGGAACGGGCAAGAGCGTGTCTCTAAACTCGCTTATTGCCGGCATCCTTTATAAGGCAAAACCCGAAGATGTGAAGCTCATTCTTATTGACCCTAAAAGACTGGAATTCACCCTCTGGGACGGAATCCCTCATCTGCTCTGTCCTGTGGTGAAAGACCCGAAGAAAGCCGGGGCGATACTGATGGACACAGTGAAAATGATGGAGGAACGCTATCAAAAGCTGGGGCTTCTGAGAGTGAGAAACATCGAACAGTACAACCACCAGGTCAGACGCATGCATAAGGAGAGAAAAGGCAAGCTTGCAGAAGAAGAAGGAGAAAACCTCCGGATCCTTCCCTATCTTGTCATCATCATCGACGAGCTGGCTGAGTTGATGATGATCGGGGCCCAGGATGTGGAATACTGCATCGCTCGCCTGGCTCAACTGGCCCGCGCCGTCGGAATCCACCTGGTCATGGCCACCCAGCGGCCCTCCATCGATGTGATCACAGGAACGATCAAAAATAATTTCTCCAGCCGCATTGCCTTCCGCGTGCCGACCAAAGTTGACTCAAGAATCATCATCGATGCCTCTGGCGCAGAGAAACTGCTCGGCCTGGGAGACATGCTGTTCATGCCTCCCAACTATCCCCGTCTCATCAGACTCCACGGCTCTCACATTTCTATCCCCGAGATCACCAGGCTGGTCAAATTTGTGAAAGAACAGGGAAGCCCTGAATTCGACGATAAGATCATCAAAACCTTGAAGAGCAGAACCGGTCACGAATGGGAAGAGATCGGGGAAAAGGATGAGCTTTACGATAAGGCTCTGGAACTCGTCCTTCTCACCGGACAGGCATCCGCATCCTATCTCCAGAGAAAACTCAAATTGGGCTACGCCCGCGCTGCCCGGATCATCGACCAGATGGAGCAAGAAGGCATCGTCGGCCCGTCTGAAGGGAGCAAGCCTCGAGAATTTCTTGTCGATCCCCAAACCTACCTGGAAAGAATGAAGAGAGAGGAGTGAGTGTTTCCCCTCAGAAAGCAAAAGAAGAAAGTCAAGAAAGCCCTCAACGATTCCAACCTCCAAAAGGCTCTGGAAAAAGCCTCGTCGAGCCATTTTAAGAAATACAACCGCATCAAAGACGAGATCCCATGGGAAGAGCACAAGGAAAAAGCCAGGCGAATCCGGGAAGAATGCGTCAAGCGGCTTCCCCAGCTCATCCAAAAATTCACCGAGGAAGCAGAAAAAGCTGGAGCAAACGTTCACAATGCTTCGACGCCCGAGGAGGCTCTTTCAGCCATCGAAAAAATCGTCCGTCTGAAGAACGCCAGGCTCATCATCAAATCCAAATCCATGGTCAGTGAGGAAATCCACCTCAACAGCTTTCTAGAGGAAAAGGGGTTTAAAGTCGTCGAAACTGACCTTGGGGAGTGGATCATCCAGCTCGCTAAAGAAAAACCATCCCACATCACCGCCCCCGCTCTTCACAAGACCAAAGAGGAAATCGCCGAACTCCTCAGCCACCATCTCGGGAAAAATGTCCCCCCCGATCCCGGAGAAATCGTCAAGGTTGCCAGGGAAGAAATGCGAAAATACTTCATTGAGGCGGATATCGGAATTTCCGGAGCCAACCTGGCTGTGGCTGAATCAGGAACTCTGGTTATCATCAGCAACGAAGGAAATGCCAGACTCGCCACCTCGCTCCCCCCTGTTCATATCGCTCTGGTGACGATTGAAAAGTTTGTGGAAACCCTGGAACAGGCCATCACCCTCGCCAAAGCCCTTATCCCTGCCTCATCGGGAATGAAATGGACTTCCTATGTGTCATTCATCACCGGACCGAGCCGCACCACCGACATCGAAAAAGAACTGGTAACAGGCGTTCACGGCCCGAAAGAACTCCATATCATTGTCCTCGATAACGGAAGACTCAAGGTCAGCAAGGACAGGGAACTGGATAAAATACTCTACTGTCTCAAATGCGGAGGCTGCATGCTCATCTGCCCTGTCTTTCAGTCTCTGGGGGGACACGTCTACGGAGGACCTGTTTATCCGGGAGGAATAGGTGTCCTGTTGACCTCGATAACCCGGACAAATAAAGAGGCGTATTCTTTGCTCGATTTCTGTGCGGACTGCAAAAAGTGCGAAGAGTTCTGCCCGGTTGGGATCCCCACGGGCGAGCTTATCCAAAAGCTTAAGACAAAAAGAATGCCTCGGCTCTGGGAAAAAGCTCTGTCCTTCTTCTTCAGAGAAAAGTCTCTCGCCGAAAAATCAGCAAAGGTCCTTTCCATTCTGCAGAAGCCCTTCCAGAAGAACGGGTATCTGATAAGCCTCCCTTTTGCCTGGGGAAAAGGAAAATCTTTCCCTGTGATCAAACCCGCAAAAATCTCAGGGGAAGATAAGGGAAAAGGGAAGAAAGTCTACCTTTTCCAGGGATGCCTGGTAAAATTTTTCTTCCCTGAGATTCGAGAAAGTGTTATCAACAGCCTTTCCCGCTTAGGCTTTCAGGTGGTATCGCCTCCTGAGCAAGCCTGTTGCGGGGCTCCCAGTCTTCATCTGGGAAATGAGAAGGATGTTCAGAAACTGGCATTGAAAAACATCGAATCATTCAAAAAATTGAATCCGGATTACATCCTCACCGTATGCCCGACAGGCAATTCCATCCTGAAAAAACTCTACCCGGAAATCCACCCCACTTTTTCTCGTTGGGCGGATAAGATCTTTGACTACACTGAATTCATGGTTGAAAAGGGTTTACTGCCTAAGGAAAAAAAGGGGATACAAAAGGGAACGGTGTACTATCATTATCCCTGTCATTATCTGAATTCCTTGAAGCTTAGAGATGAGCCCAAAAAAATGCTGAGATCTCTTTCGTTCGATCTTAAGGAGGAAGAAGAGCCCTTCACATGCTGCGGTTTCTGCGGCGTCTTCTCCCTCAATAATCCGGAAATATCAGCCCGAATGTGGGAGAAAAAAAGGAAAAGCATAGTGAAAAGCGGAGCAGGAATCGTCGCCACAGACTGTCCCGGCTGTCTCCTTCAGCTCAGGTCCAATCTGAAAAAGGAAAGCCAACCTTTCCATATATTCCATTCGGCCGAGCTCTTTGACAGAGAGACCAAAGCATAAAAATAAAGGGGGCGTTCCCGAGAGAAACACCCTTTCTCACCAATTTTTTTTATATAATGAAATAAAGCGTGCCCTACAGGGAACATCCCCAATTCCCGCAGGCTACTTTTTATAAAGAAATCGCCTTTCCAGTGTCTTTTTAAGAAGCACGAGACTTAAGGGAATCTCTTCCAGATAGTGTGGGTAAAATACACGGGAATGGAAGAAGCGACCTTTCAGGTTTAGCCTTACCGATCCTCCTTGGAGGGGAAAGCGCTCCGCCTTCCCCCTTCCAACGCTCGCTTGCTTTCTCGCGACTTGCTGCCTCCCCTTCTCGGACGCCAGGAAGCGTCCTGCGACCAAGGGGACACACCTCCTTGGATCCTCCCCAACATCGTTTCTCCGCAACGATGTTGTCCACCGAGGGAAGCCGATGAAATCGGCCGCCGAGTATGTTTGAGCACGTGAGGATCAATCTGATAAAAAATGATTGAGTACGGACATCTGTTTGGAAGTGACCTCTCTTGAGTGCGGAGTTACGCAGGCGCCGAGAGGGACGGTGAGGGAATGGCGTTAAAAATCTGAAGGGAGCGAAGCCATTTCCGTGTATTTTAGTCTTAAAATTACCCACACAAGATGGAAGAGAACCACTTAAGGAAAGCGTTTCAGTGGACTGCGGATAGAGGAAGGGAGATGCTGGATTTAGATTTGATTTCCTTCCATTTTTCTATGGGGATCGAAAGGAAGGCGTCAGTCAGTTGAGGATCGAACTGGCTCCCTTGGCACTTCTCTATCTCTCCCAGAGCCAGTTCAAAGCTTTTCCTCTCCTTATAAGGTCTGTCCGATGTTATCACATCCAGGGTATCGGCCAGAGCAAAGATCCTTGCCCCGAGGGGAATATCCGATGCGCTCAACCCAAAAGGATAGCCCGATCCATCATAATGCTCATGATGGAACAAGACCACCTGGGCGGCCTTCTTTAAGAAATCGAATTCCTCGATCATCTCATAGCCAAGAAAAGGATGATCCTTCACCACCTCTTTTTCCCTTCTGGTCAGAGGACCGTCTTTTCTCAGGACGAATTCAGGTATCCCGATCTTTCCGATATCATGGAGCAAAGCGCCTCTCTCGAGGTCAATCAAGAAATTCCGATCCTCGATCCCGAGTTCTTTGGCAAAGAGAACCGTGTATCTGGAAACAAGCTGGGAATGTCCCAATGTGTCCTCGTTGCCGTCGGTAATAGCGATTAAATAGAGCAGATTCGAGTTGAAGAATGTTTCTTTCTCTGCATCCTCTTCTTGAGAGCCGGAGTTATGGTCTTTGAAAACACTCTTATGGCGCTGGTCCAAACCGACGAGCACCTTTCTGGCCAGTGACATTTTCCTGGTTTCCCAGAAGCCCCTTTCCCAAAACGAAACAACCTCAGGCTCCTCCCTCATCTCAAAAAGAGATAGGAAGGAAGCCTCTGTTTGCTCCTCTACCGGGGCTTGTCTGTTAAAACCGCTGGTATCGTCGGGATTTCCGGGAAAATTCAGAGCAAGTTCGGTCGTTTCCATGACCGAAAATGGGTTGTATCCGCTGACAGTGGAGGATAAAGGCGACCCGTAAGAACCTATCGTCCCTTTTATCGATCCCTGGTTGACCTTCAATCCTTCCAATACATGGCCTCGTTTTTTTTGGCATTGAAGTTAGTCGCCGCTTATTCAAAAAAATTGAAAAATCCAAACTTGCCAACTTTCACATAAGTCTATATAATGATTGCAACTATGGGAAATAAGAAAGAGAAAATTCTGTTGGAAGACATCTTCGTGAAATACAGGCCTATAGTGGGCTTTCGGGTAAGAAAGTCTCTGGGAGCCAGGAATCCAGACTGCGAAGACGTGGCCAATGAAATAATCACCAACGTCATCGAAAAGCTCAAGAAAAAAGAGTTCCGAGGAGAATCTTCGATCGGAACATTCATCTATACCATCACCAGCCGCAGGATCGTTGACTACATCCGGCAAAAGAGCAAGGTGTTGAAGCACGTCCCTGAACCCTCTGCATATCCTGACCCACAAGAGCAGATCGAAAGTAAAGAAAGAGCCGAGACGATCGCAACCGCGATAAAAAAATTAAAACCCAAATACAGAGAAGTTCTTTACCTTTATTATTATAAAGATTTCTCAAGAGAAGAAGTCGCCGAAAAATTGGGCATTTCCCCCCGCAGAGTCAGTGAGCGGGTGAATTATTCTCAAAAGCTTCTAAAGAAATATCTAAAAAAATGACTTATATCCATTTTTTTGGATTTGCTTCGACTAAAATGAGTCATTTTCAAATGCTAAAAAAAAATTGGTAAAAAGATGATTTTTTTCCATTTTTTTGGATTTGCTTCGACTAAATGTATGAAGTTAATTTGAGAGGAAAAAGCCATGAGGAACTGCATATTCGAAGCCATGATTGATGATTACTTACTAAAAAGACTCTCCGAAGATGAAATGAAGAAATTCGAGGAGCATTATTTCAATTGTTCCTCTTGTTTTGAAAAACTGGTGGAAAGAGACGAACTCGTTTCCATCATCAAGAGTAAAGGGGACGAGATCTTTAAGGATGAATACATTTCTGTTGCAGCAAAGGGAGAGACCTGGCGGGAAAAAGTCACTTCTTTCCTCACCCCCAGGCAGTGGGCTGCAGCTGCCGTTTCAGCTGCCTTTATCCTTGTCATTATCTTCTCCGTCATCCCCATGCTCAAGCCCACCGCACCCCAATTCTTCATCAACGATGATGCGGTCAGGGGTGGGTCAATAACCCTCATCTCCCCTGTCTTCGAGGCGCAGACGATTCCCTCCCACTTCGAGTGGAAAGCGCTGGGGAAAGATGTCGAGTACAAAATCTACATCTTCGATAACGGTAACAAGCTCTGGGAGGCAACCACAAAAGAAACCTCTGTCAACCTTCCTGAAAATATCAAGAAGGGCATGACAACAGGAGAAAAATATTCGTGGCAGGTTAAAGCTTTCTCGCCTGAAGGAACGCTGATCTCCATGTCCAGCAAAGTTCAATTCAAGATCAACGACCGCGAATAAATCCCGAGTCCATCAGCTCTCAACCCGAGCAATCCTCTCTCTAATCCTCTTCGACCTTTTCTTCCTCTGCGTACATCCGCCCGCGACTCTCATCTTCAAAAGCCAGGCAGCACATCAACCGTCCGCACAAACCGGAAATCTTCTTGGGATTGATGACAATCTGCTGTTTCTTGGCCTTCTGGATGGTCACCGGCTCAAAACTCTTCATGAAACTGGAACAACAAAGGGGACGCCCACAGACACCCATGCCTCCGACCATCTTCGCTTCATCCCGGACACCAACCTGGCGCATTTCAATCCGCATCTTGAATTCCTTGGCTAAATCTTTGACTAGCTGCCTGAAATCGATCCGGCCGTCAGCAGTGTAATAGAAAATCCCCTTTTTCTCGTTGAAAAAGTACCTCACCATAACCAGTTTCATGGGGAGGTTTCGAGCTTTGATCCTATCCAGGCAAAAATCGAAGGCTTTTTTCTCCTTCTTCCTCAACCACTTGAATTTTTTCTTGTCATCCTCGGTGGCTATACGGATCACCTTTACAGCTTCTTTGACAGATTTCTGATGACTGCAGATAACGCTCGAATCGTCTACAACAACAGCCAGATCTCCTCCTAAATCGGACTCGATGATGCAGTAATCTCCGATCTTTAAATCCTCATCTCCTTTTTTGGCCCTAAAAATCTTCCCTGTAAGGTCGGAAAGAACACACACGATCTCAGACATAGTCCCATTCCTTAAAGTGAGCAAAAAATGCACTGATGAGCAGGTTAACGTTGAGATTTTTGCGCAATCCATAAACAGCGTGGTCAATCTTTCGCAGGCAGCTCATCAGCCAATCCAAGCTCACCATCCTTTCTGCTTTATTGATTTTTTCTTCATAGTCAGGATTCATCAACAGACTTCCCTTGCCTTTCTCTTTGACCAGTATCGAATCCCGGCAGAAGGAGGATACAAGCTCCATTACCTGCTCCCAATCCTCCTTGACTAGGGCTCGGTGAGAAAAGGCATAATTTCTTAAATAGAAAGGCAGATTTTCTTTGGTGATGAGTGAATGGAAAAGCTCCCAAGCTTGTTCTCTTTTGGCTTGGACCTCATCCCAGTCTAAGTTCAAAGCCTTATTCAAATTTCCCTGGACAAACAAAGAAATGACCCTGGCTTTTTCTTCTTCATACCCTCTGTCGATTAGAATTTTTTCAATATCCTGCCTCGACACTGGCGGAAAATTCAATATCTGGCACCGGGATTTTATGGTCGAAGTGATGAGGTAGGGATTTTGAGTCACGAGTATGATATAAGAAAAAAGCGGCGGTTCTTCAAGAATCTTCAGAAGAGAATTCGCCGCTTCCTCAGTCATTTTCTCAGCCTCATCCACGATGAAGATCCTTTTCTTTCCGACCATCGGCTTCAGGTAAGCTATCTGCCTTAAAGTCCTCATCTGCTCGATCTTTATCACCTCACCATCAGGCTGTATCTCCATGACATCGGGATGATTCCCCGCATCAATCGCCTTGCAGGATGAGCAGGCATCACAGGCATCATCTTTTTTTTGTTCGCAGTTGATGGCTTTGGCCAGGACAAAGGCCGTTCCTTTTTTCCCCACTCCTTCAGGCCCACTGAACAACATCGAGTTGGGGATTTTCTTTTTCTGCAGAGACTTCTTCAGAATTTTCTTCACCCGCTCATGTCCCCTGATATCTTTAAATCCCATTTTAAACCCTACGTCAGGGCCCAATATCATGTTTATTGGGGTCAGGCCTTATTAATCTTGCTGCTAACAGAGCAAGAACAATGTCGTGCAGCTCAACTTCCTGACAAGGCCTGACCCCGATTTCTAATCTCGAGTCCTGACCCCAATCATCCTGAATTTAAAATATTATAAATCTAAGCCTGTCGAGCTCTCCTTAGATTATCTCATCTCGCCCAGCATCGGATCCTGAACCACTCGGAGTTTCTTTGTGACCACTTCCTTTCCATCAACGACCAGCGTCACGTTGAACTCACCTGGATCAACAGTGGGAGCGAATCGCATCCGGAACTGCTGGCCCTCTCTCTGCTCCGACCTTTTTCTGAGGTCCCAAAAAACCCTCTGGAGCCCTTCGCTGGTCATCCCGTTAAATTCCTGAATTTCATTTCCTTCAAGGTCTTTAATCACAACCTTCACCGACTTTGCCGCCTGCTTGAGATAATAATAAATTGTCGAACCGACTGGCGGATTATCCACCCGAGCGAATTCTCCGAGGGTAGGGCCCCTTCTCTCCAGCATGTTCCACTTGATGGTTCGCTGGATGTCAAAAAGGTGGGCGTCCTTCTCGAATGCCTCTGACTTGAACTCTTTGAACGGGAAAATATCGGCGATGTAGATACCCCGTCCGTAGGTCCCGATGGCCAGATCCCGCTCCCTCTTCTGGATGTCCAGGTCCATGATCAACACATCCGGCGCTGAAGAAGACATCTCGACCCAGGTTTTCCCTTTATCCAGGGTGACAAAAAGCCCGTAATCGGTGGCCAGGTAGAGAACATCCGGGTTATCCGGGTCTTCCTCGATATCCCGGACAGGGTTCATCATCCCCTGGCTGATATCTTCCCAGCTCTTCCCGAAATCTTGAGTGACGTAGATGTAGGAGTTATCCTCGTTGTGCGTCCTGTAGCCTGAATAGGTGACGTAGCAGGTCTCCAGGTTATGGGCAGAAGGCTCGACTTTGGTGACCCAGCGGTCATATGGTATACACGCCCCCTTGATCCCTTTCTTCGGCCTTCCGTCCTTGTCATAGAAATTCATGGTGATATTCTGCCAGGTTTTGCCGCCGTCTGTGCTCAGCTGGAGGTTTCCGTCATCGGTGCCTGCCCAGTAGACTCCGGGTTTGACAGGAGATTCCTGGAAGGTGTAGATCGTAGCGTACTGGAGGTTAGTCAGCTTGGACTGCTCAATCCTCTCCTGGTCATTCTTGGAGAGGTCAGGACTGATGGTCACCCAGGTATCCCTGTCCCCCCGGCTCCGGGACATGTGCACATGCTGAGAACAGACGTAAACAATCCCGGGATTATGAGGAGAAAGATGGATGGGTGAATCCCACTGGTACCTTTGATCCGGCTTTCCAGCCCCATTTTCTTCCTGAGTATTCCGCACCGAAAGGGAAACGATCTCGCCCGTCTTCAGGTTCATCCGGCTTGACCGGCCGAACTGGCTCTCGAAATAGACGTATTCCGGGTTCCACCAGTCTCTCAAAGCATAATATCCGTCACCCGTAGGAAGGTAGGTCCAGTCCGCAGGAAACACTCCGTACTGATTCCTGTTCTGCGACGGCCCGATCCAGCAGCCGTTATCCTGTGTGCCGCCCATGACGTTGTAGGGCATTTCATTATCGACGGAGATGTCATAAAACTGCTGGGCACTGATAGTCTCTTTCTGTGACCAGTGTTTTCCGCCGTCCCAGGTCTCGTTCACGCCTCCGTCATTCCCGTTGAGGATATGGTCGGAGTTGAGCGGGTCGATCCACATACCTCTTGTGTCCACATGGCACTTATGAAGGCCTGCCCAGGATGTGTTCCTGAACGTCTTCCCTCCATCATTTGAAACCAAGACACGGACTTCTACGGCATAGAGTTTTTTATCATCATTGGGGTCGACATAGATTCGTCCGGAATAGCCAGCCTCGATCTGGTTGATCACGCCGCTTCCTCCGATGAGCTTGTACTCGGTCATTCTCTTCCAGGATTCCCCCTGGTCATCTGAGCGGTAGATGACACCGGCCTTTTTCACCGGCTCCAGCAGCATCAGAACGTCCGCGTAAATGATCTGGAGGATGTGCCGGTTGATGACCTGGTATCTTCCCTTTCTGTTCTCGAATTCATCGATTTTATCTTTGACTTCCTGCAATTGCGGCTGGAGGTCTTTTCTGTCTTTATACGCTTTTACCGCCTCGGTGTTGAACTTCTTCAGGTCGAGCTCCAGCTTCTCTATCATCCCTTCATCTTTAACGAGTTCACTGGCCTTCCGGGCCAGCTCCTTTTCATCCTTGATCGTCTTCTCTTCGAACTTAACCAGAGGTTTGAGCTGGGGATTGACCTGGACCTTTCCCACATCAGTCACAACAAAGGCTCCCTCCTTGACCTCTATTCCTTCCGAATCAGCGAAGAGCATTGTCAGGACAAACCTGTTGATTCCCTGGCAGAGCTCCTGGTATTCCTTCTCTTTCTTCAGGATTTTCTCGACCTCATCGATGCTCTCGATGATCTTTTCGTTCTTCGAGAAAATCGACCGGGCTGTTTTGTTCAAAGCCGCGACATCCACTCCAATCTTCTTCTGGAACTCTCTATCTTTGATAAGGTCGTTCAGCTTGTCCGCCAGATCGCTCTCTTTTTCAAACTTAACAGGCTCGAACTTGACCATTTTCTTGATCTGGGGATGAATCTTGAAATCTTTAAATTTATTCAAATAATAACCGTCCCGGAAAACCCTCCCCCTTCTGAAGAGAGCATCACCATCCCTCTCGCTGAAGCCCAGGTTGACCTCTTCATCCATCCTGACATAGACGATATTCGGGTCCTTGGGGTAGATGTCGAGGCCGTTCCATCCGCTCTTGATATTCACCGGAAGCCCGTTTGTTAATTTCTTCCAGGTCTTCCCCCCGTCTGTGGTCTTGTAGAGATTGTTATCCGGCTGGCGGTCGATGTAGGTCCAGGTCCTCCTGTAGGTCTTGTAAGCCGAGGCGATCACGATATCCGAATTGTTGGGATCGATCACGAAGTCCCCGACCCCTCTGTCTTTGAGGTCGAGCACTTGCGTCCAGGTTTTCCCGCCATCGATCGTCTTGTACAGCCCTCGTTGGCAATCCATTTTGTTGTCATAGAGTTTTCCCTCGGCGGCCACGTAGACGATATCCGGGTTTTTATGGTCGACTTCAACTCTGGGGATAAAATAGCTCTGCTCCAGGCCAATATGCTTCCAGGTTTTACCGGCATCAATGGATTTCCACATGCCGTTTCCATGGGCGCTGGAGCGGGCATGCATCGGCTCCCCCGTCCCGGCGTAGATGATGTTGGGGTCGGAGGGGGCAACGGCAAGATCCCCCATGCTCATGACTCCGTACTTATCGAAAATGGGTTCAAAATGTATCCCTCCATCCTCAGTCTTCCAGATCCCGCCCGATGCTGTGGCCGCGTAGTAGGTCTGGCTCTGTCCTTTTGGCACGGCAAAAGAAGTGATCCTGCCCGAAAATGTGAACGGTCCGATGTGGCGCCAGCTGAACTTATCCAGGTCTTTCATGGTCAGAGGAGTCTCCGCAGAGAGCAATGGATAGACAATGAAACAAAGAGTTAAAAATAATGCCCAAACCAAATTCCGTTTAAACCTGATTCTTTTCATCATGCCTCCTTCCTAAAATTGCATCGATCTTCCCTTCCTGGAAGTATCTTTTGCCTCCCTCGAAGAGCATCTTTAAAAACTTCCCCGTGAATGAATTTTTTTCTTCAGCCACTCTCTCGGGAGCGCCCTGAGCCACAACCCAGCCACCTTTCTCGCCTCCCTCAGGACCTAAGTCTATAATATAATCACAATACTTGATAACATCAAGGTTATGTTCGATGATAATCACTGTATTCCCCAGCTTCACCAGTTCTGAAAGAACCTCGAGCAGCTTGCGGACATCATCAAAATGGAGTCCTGTAGTAGGCTCGTCCAACAAGTAAAGCGCCTGACCCGTATCCTTCCGGCTCAGCTCCTTGGTCAACTTGATCCGCTGTGCTTCTCCTCCGGAAAGAGTGGGAGCAGGCTGGCCAAGCCTGATGTATCCCAGGCCTACCTTCTTCAATGTTCCTAACTTCCTTTTGAGCATGGGTTGTGCCTTTAGATACTCATAGGCTTCATCAACGGTCATTTCCAGATAATCCGCGATATTCCTGCCTTTGTAATGGACAGCCAGCGTCTCCGTGTTGTATCTCCTTCCTCCGCATCGGTCACAGGTAACAAAGACATCGGGCAAAAAATGCATCTCGATCTTTTTCACGCCCGCTCCCCGACATTCCTCACAGCGTCCGCCGGGAATGTTGAAGCTGAAACGACTGGGGATGTAACCTCTCATCCTCGATTCCTGAGTACGGGAAAAGAGCTGCCGCAAGGGAGTGAAAAGACCGGTGTAGGTA
>JAOUKO010000146.1 GCA_029882525.1 Candidatus Aminicenantota bacterium
CGGAAATGGCATCGCTCCCTTCAGATTTTTAACGCCATTCCCTCACTGTCCCCCTCTGCGACTAAGCGAAGGGCAGTGGGGGGAGAAAACCGTTTGAAGGCTGAGCGGGCACGGTTCCTCACCGAAGAGGTGAGGAGAGCGAAGCCTGAAACCGAGCAGCTTTTGACTCGCTGGGGCAAAAGCTGCGTGTTTTCGGAATCCACTGGCCTGAGCTTTCTCAAACATACTCGGCGGCCGATTTCATCGGCTTCCCTCGGTTGACGGTTCGTGAAGGCTAAACCTGAAAGGTCACTTCTTCCATTCCCGTGTATTTCACCCACATTATCTGGACGAGAACCTTTTTTTCTCTTTATTATGTCTAACAGTATGTCTATTTATATTCCTCGTCTTCGTCTCCATTACCATAATACGCTTCTTTGTTTTTTGAAGGAACTTTTATCTTCAAAAAATATACGATTAAAGTAACTTTTTCTGCAGATGATTCGTATTAAGGATTGATGGAGGATTGCTGCATCTTTAACACTCCATATAATCAGATGGCATTTTTTTTCACATCATTTCAATAGGAGGGAAAATGAAAAATATCTCCAGACGATCTTTTCTCAAGACCGCTGCTTCGGCGGCAACCGTTTCCATCGCTGCACCTGTTGTCCTGCCGAGAAGCTGGGTTGCCCTAGCTGGCGCAGAAAAGCCAGGATATTTCGAGCGCGAGTTCGGCATCACGGACAGCTTGTGCCAAAAAGTCCTTGCCGAGGCACTGTCCAAGGGAGGCGATTTCGCTGACCTCTACTTTGAGCATACCATCAGCAACTCGCTAAGCCTGGAGGACGGCAAAGTCAACAGGGCTTACAGCGATGTTTCTCTCGGTGTGGGCATCCGGACCGTGAAAGACGATCAGGTGGGCTATGGATTCACTCAGGAAATGACCGTAGAATCCATGCTGAACGCTGCGTCCACCGCAGCCACGATTGCCAGCGCCAAGGCAACCAAGCCGGCTGGCAAGTTTGAATGGCTGAAGACGAAGAATTACTACCCGCTCCAGAAACTGCTGACCTCTGTTCCGCTCGAGTCTAAACTTCCTCTGGTGCAAACCGCGAACGACAAATGCTTTGCGCTGTCGTCCCAGGTTGTCAAGGTGAACGCTGGATTCTATGACCAGCAGAAACGGATACTCGTGGTGACCAGTGACGGGATTAAGGCCGAAGACCTCCAGCCCAGGAATTACCTCTATGCCTCTGTCACTGCAGAAAAAGACGGCAGACGGGAGAGGGCGGGTTGGAATATCGGCGGCCGGAGGGATTTCTCGTTTTACACGCAGGCCACGGTTGACGAGATCGCCAAAATGGCTGTCGACCGGACGCTCGTTCTTTTCGAGGCGGTTCAAGCTCCTGCCGGAGAGATGCCCGTTGTGCTGGGTCCGGGGGTTACAGCCGTCCTGCTTCATGAAGCCATCGGACACGGGATGGAGGCTGACTTTAACCGCAAGAAGCTGTCCACCTACTCAACAATGATAGGCAGGCAGGTGGCAGAGCCGTTTGTGACCATCATTGATGACGGCACCATGCCGAATTACCTGGGCTCGATCAATGTCGATGACGAAGGCACTCCCGGACAGAAAACAGTGCTGGTTGACAAAGGAATATTGACCAGCTACATGTACGACAAGATTTCCGCGCGGCATTATAAGGTGAAATCCTCAGGCAACGGTCGCAGAGAGAGTTACCAGCACTATGTCCAGCCGCGGATGCGCAACACGATCATGCTGGCTGGTCCAGCCACGCCGAAGGATGTGATCCAGAACGTGACAAAAGGCATTTACGTCCAGGATGTGAGCAACGGCCAGGTGAAGATCGGCGAGGGCGATTTTGCTTTTTATGTGTCCCAGGGAAAGATGATCGAGAACGGGAAGATCACCGCGCCGATAAAGGATATGAACATAATGGGAAATGGCCCCAAGATGCTTCAGAACATCACCATGCTGGCCAGTGATTTCGAGATGAACCAGGGCGGCAGCGGCGCCTGCGGTAAAGGCGGACAGGCTGTTCCCTGCGGTTTTGGCCAGCCGACCTGTCTGGTGAAATCGATGACTGTCGGCGGAGTCAAAAGGTAAGGAAAGGAGGCAGAGATGAATAAGGAAATGTATGATTTGACAGCTTGGACCGTGAAGACCGCGAAATCCGCCGGCGCTGATGAGTGCCGGGCAGGCGTGGGAAGCGAACGATTCGTCAATATCAGTTACAGGGACCACAAACCTGAGAATATCAAAGAGGCCACCACAAAACAGCTCGGCCTCGAAGTCTTCGTCAACGGCCGGTATTCAGTCCAGACGACATCAGACCTGCGCAGGGATGCTTTGAAAGACTTCATCTCCAACGCCATTGCCACGACAAAGCTTCTGGCTGAAGACCCCTACCGCATTCTGCCTGACCCGAAATATTACGAGGGCAGGGCAAAGGTCGACCTGGGCGTTCTCGATCCTGCTTACAACAAACTCACTCCTGAAGACAGACACAGCATGGTGAAAGCCTTAGAGGATTCTGCTCTTGCTGCAGGCGGGAACAAGGTCATTTCGGTCACAGCTATGGAGTACGACAGTTATGATGAATTGCTGCTGATGTCCAGCAATGGTTTTGAAGGTTACCGGGAATCCACTTATTTCCAGGCCGGGGCGCAGATGACCATCCAGGATGAAGGTGACCGCCGTCCGACGGGCTTCGACTACGCGGCGACGGCAATAAAAAAGAATATGCCTTCTCCGGAGCAGATTGGCACGGGTGCGGCCAAAAGGACCCTCAGTCTTCTCGGCGGGAAAAAGCTCAAAACCGAAACGCTTCCCATCATCATCGAGAACTGGAATGTTTCCAGGATAGTCGGGGGATTTTTAGCGGCTATGAACGGTTCGAGCATCCAGCAGAAGCGGTCCTTTCTGGCGGATAAGAAAGGACAGAAGATCGCCAGTAAGCATTTCACCATCATCGACGATCCCTTCGTCAAAGGTGGACTGGGTAGCCGATTGTTCGACATGGATGGATTCGCGCTGAAGAAGAGAGTCATGGTCGATGCAGGCGTGCTGAAAGAATTCTTCGTCGATTGGTACTACAGCCGGAAGCTGGGCTGGGAACCGACCACAGGCGGACCATCCAACCTGATCATTCCTCAGGGTAAGCGCTCGCTGAAGGAGATCATGAAGGACCTCGGCAGGGGCATTTTCATCACCGGGTTCATCGGTGGCAACTCCAATTCGACCACCGGTGATGCCTCAATCGGAATAACCGGACAACTTTTCGAGAACGGCGAGCTGGTCCAGGCAGTGGCGGAGATGAACATCGCCGACAACCACCTGAAGTTCTGGAACAGGCTTGTTGAGGTCGCCAACGATCCCTTTCCCTATTCTTCCTATCGCATGCCGAGCCTGGTCTTCGAAGATGTAGTCGTTTCCGGTCTGTAGCCATTCTGACGACCTTTAATATAATTAAAATGTCATCGCGGGCAGAGCGTGGCGATCTCATTCTGCATCGCTAAAAGCACGAGATTGCCGCTGTCGCTTCGCTTCTCGCAACTTCGTCTACAGAAACATCGGCTCATGAATGAGTCCAGGCCAATTCATGAGAAAAAAGGCAACACGGCAAAGTCTTTAGATCGGAAGTATCTGAAAGATGAAATGTGCCTGACCTTGAAAATACACAATAAATGTGTATAATATGTGCATAAAGGAGTCATCTGAGGAGGCAAACATGCAGGTCAGGCACAACATCACTCTGGATGAGGAGATCTCCGAAGAACTCGAGACTGTGGCCAAGGAACTTGGCGAAAAGAAGAGTTCCATCATAGAAAAAGCTCTCACGGTTTTTTTCGATCTCCTCGATTTAAAGCTGGCCCAGAAAAGATTGAAGGCTTTGGAAGAGGGACAGGATAGAATTATCGATGCCGAGGAGGTTTGGAAAGAGCTGGATATTTAATGATGTATAAGCTCAAGTTCTTGGGGAAAGCCGTGGAGGATTTAAAAAAGATCGATCGAGCACATCAGAAGATAATAAAGCAGAAACTGCTCATACTTGCCAAGAATCCGGCAGCCCTTAAGAACAATATAAAAAAAATCGGTGGACCTGGTGAGAATTTATACAGGTTGAGAACGGGGAGCTACAGAGTCATCTTCAAGAGAGAGGGGGATCAGCTGGTGATTATCATAATTAGAATCGGACACCGAGAAGAGATATACTCGAAATTATGAAAGTTTCGAGGCTCAAAACTAAGAAAATGTGCAGAAATTCAGGTCGGATACAGGAGCCTTTTGATCGCTAAAGATATGGCCATGTATTCGTCAAAAAGGGGGTGCAACATGAACTTTAGAAAAGGAATTGTCTGGTTTGCCGTGACCGCTGTGCTGGCCAGCACTGGATTGTATGGAAAGGAGTACGAAATACTCTCCCCTGGGAAAAAAATAAGACTAAAAGTAGAAGTCAGTGACAGGATCACTTACAAGGTATGGCACGATTCAAGAGAGATAATCTCGATGTCGCCAGTATCCTTGTCTGTTCAAAACATAGGAAAAATGGGCGAGAATCCGCAGGTCCAGGACCTCAAGCGAAGATCGGTGAATGAAAAACTCTATCCGGTTGTTCGAGTCAAGAGTAAGGTGATAGATGATGTCTTTAATGAAATGACCCTGGTCTTCAAGGGGAATTACGGACTGGATTTTCGTGTTTATGATGACGGCGTGGCCTACAGGTTCAGAACAGAGTTCGATGAGAATATCATTGTGCTCAATGAAGAAGTCGTGTTCAACTTTGCCGGGGATCATTCCGTATATTTTCCCGCTGAAACAAGCTTTTTCACTCACCAGGAAAGACTCTACGAACTTGACCTGCTAAGCAAAATCTCAAAGGAGAAAATGTGCTCGATTCCGGCACTGGTGAATATTGAAAATGGGCCTCGAGTAGCTATAACTGAGGCCAACCTGGAGGACTACCCCGGGTTGTACCTGCAGGGCACGGAGAGCACATCGCTTAAAGGAATATTTCCGGCCGTTGCTCTGGAAGAAAAACAGACCCGCGACCGGGATGTACGGGTAGTGAAACGGGCTGATTATATTGCTCAAACCAGAGGAAGGCGGACCTTTCCCTGGCGAGTGGTCATAATTGCAGAAAAGGATGGTGATCTTATCGAGAGCCAGATGGTTTACAAGCTGGCCAAGCCCTTACAGCTGGAAGACACATCATGGATCAAGCCGGGAAAGGTCGCCTGGGACTGGTGGAATGCGAACAACATCTATGGCGTGGATTTCGAGGCAGGGGTCAACACGGAGACCTATAAATACTACATCGATTTCGCCTCTCAATATGGCATTGAATACGTCATCCTGGATGAAGGCTGGTATGAGCTGGGTGACCTTTTGAAGGTAAAACCTGAGATGGGTTTGGAAGAGATCCTTGACTATGCTCAAAAAAGAGAAGTGGGGATCATCCTCTGGGTTGTCTGGAAAACTCTGGACGACCAGTTGCATCAGGCGATGGATCAATTTGAGAAATGGGGTGTCAAAGGCATAAAAGTGGATTTCATGCAGAGAGACGACCAGTGGATGGTGAATTACTACCACAGGATCGCAAAAGAGGCCGCTCAAAGGCATCTTTTGGTCGATTTCCATGGTGCCTACAAACCGGCAGGGTTGAGGCGGGCTTATCCCAATGTTTTAACAAGAGAAGGGGTCTTGGGCCTCGAGCACAATAAGTGGTCGGAGAATGTCACTCCAGAACATAATCTCACTCTACCTTTTATCCGCATGTTGGCCGGACCCATGGACTATACGCCCGGGGCCATGGTCAACGCCCAGAAGCAAAATTTCAGGGCTATTTTCAACCGTCCCATGAGCATGGGGACGCGATGTCATCAGCTGGCGATGTACGTGGTCTATGAAAGCCCCTTGCAGATGCTGGCAGACAGCCCCTCTCACTATTCAGAGGAAGAGGAGTGCATGAAATTTCTTTCTCGAGTTCCCTGCGTCTGGGACGACACCCGTGTCCTGGATGCACGAGTGGCGGATTATGTGCTCATCGCTCGACAATCCGGAGAGGACTGGTATGTGGCGGCCATGACCGACGGTTCGTCCAGGGAGCTTCGTGTTGACCTGTCTTTTCTTGATGCTGGAGAATACTGCATGGAAGTCTTGAAGGATGGAATCAACGCCCATCGGTACGGAAGCGATTACAGAAAAGAAATGAAAAACGTGACCAGAAAGGATGGATTTAAAATTCAGCTAGCGCCAGGAGGCGGCTGGGTGGCGTGGATTACGCACGTACGATGAGATTGCTGTGCTCTCTCACACCAACCATCCAGTCGCACCGTTCATGGTGAAATAGAATTGTTATTAGAGGTCATTTCAAGATTTTGTCCATAATATTTTCGAATCTTTCCCGGCTGACTTTATGGTCGGCCACTCTCTGTCGATAGACTGTCGTTTTCCGTGGTGATTTATTATAAATCCTCTTCTCCCCTGATTTTTATCCCGTTTCTCATCAGAAGTTCAGCGGTAATTCCCAGGCTGTTGATTGATTTTCCAAAAATGTTCCGTCGTATATTTTTGAACAGCTGCAGGATGGAGGATAGGACTTTCCAATAAATTCTCTAACCTGATAAAGATTCGCGATTTTTAGTGTTTCTTCTGCACCTTTTACAAAACGGAAATAGAGGTGCTTACTTTTTTTTAAAAAAAGAATTTGAAAATATTTTTAATTTAGTATATAAGTGATTTTCTAATTAATTATATAATCAAATATTTATATGACTTCAGCAGACGACCGAAAAAAGAAAGCTCAGATCTTTAAAGCCCTCGCCCATCCCATACGACTCCATATTGTGGAAATATTGCTGGAAGATGAAAAATGTGTGAATGACATCAGAGATTTATTTGATGCCACCCAGCCAAACATATCTCAGCACTTAAACATCTTGAAATATTCTGGGATTGTGGATTTCCGCCAATCGGGAAATTTGAGGTGTTATTATTTACAGGAT
>JAOUKO010000491.1 GCA_029882525.1 Candidatus Aminicenantota bacterium
CACACGAGAGACCAGGAAGGATCAGCGATCAGAAGGATCACATCCCCCTTCGTTGCCCCGAAACGCCTGAGGATTTCATTACGCTCGTAGTCACTGAAAAACTGAACGATGTTGGACTCGAGCCCGACATCCATGACCTTCATCCAGGTCATGCCCTTCGCGCCAAAACCGGGTACGATCTCCTTTGCGTACTCATTCTGGAGGACATTCTTGCTCAGCCTCTCCGACTGGCCCTTGACATTAATTCCCTTAATACATCCGCCACGGCTGAGGATCTGTCTAAAAATGCCGTAGTTCGTTTCGGCGAAAATATCGGTGGCGTCCTTGAAGGTCATGCCAAACCGGAGGTCAGGCTTGTCCGAGCCCGTGCTGTTCATAGCATCCGTCCATGTCATGCGCGGATAGGGACGGGGCAGCTGAATCCCTCCAATCTGGAACATTCGAACCGTAAGTTCCTCGAGAAGGGCATAAATGAATTCTTCATCAATGAACGACGCCTCCAGATCAAGCTGCGTGAATTCTGGCTGTCTGTTGGGGCGAAGGTCTTCATCACGGAAGCATCTGACAATCTGAAAATACCTCTCCATGCCACCCACCATAAGGAGCTGCTTGAAGAGTTGCGGTGACTGGGGGAGGGCGTAGAAGTTTCTTGGATAATGTCTGCTTGGCACCAGGTAATCCCTTGCGCCCTCGGGTGTGCTCTTCGTTAGCATGGGGGTCTCAACCTCAATGAATCCCTGCTCGTCGAGGTAATCACGGACGGCCTTGACGATGCGGTGCCTTTTGATAAGATGATCCTGCATCCTGGGTCGGCGAAGATCAAGATAGCGAAACTGAAGCCTCAAATCCTCAGCCACGCCCTCCTCTCGTTTCACCGCGGCGCCGGCCACCATTGACTTCTCGGATATTTGAAAAGGCAGCGTATCGGCTCTGCTCAGGATAGCAAGGTCTTTGGCCACCACCTCGATATCTCCCGTTGTAATGCCGGGGTTTTCGGTACCTTCTACTCGTTTCACCACCTGGCCGACAAGAAGAATGCAGAATTCGCTTTTCAGAAGTCCAGCCCTGGCGCAAACCGTTTGCGGAGTCGATTCAGGGGTAAAGACAACCTGGACGATACCGCTTCGGTCACGAAGGTGAATAAAGAGCACGCCTCCATGGTCTCTCAAAGCATCGACCCATCCGGCAAGAGTCACTTCCTTTCCCGTATCAGATAAAGTCAGATGCCCACTGGGTGATCGATCATGATATTCCATTTCGTATTCCTTTCCTGAATGATTCAAAGACTCCATTTTTTACGGCGGATAAGAAATAACACCGTCATAAAAATTGGTCAATAGAGTATTGGAAAAACAGAGCTATTGTCAGGAGATTCAGTTTTAAAATAATTCTTTAAGAGTGAATAGGTCAAATTCCGTGGAAGGAGTCCGGAGGAAAAGAAAATGGAAGAGCTTGACAGAATTACGGTTGACTATTTGGATTATAAAATCATGGAGGGAGAACGAATTAGAATTGAGAGAAAACAGTTGAGCTTCTGGTAGCGGTCTCGGTAGCCATTGGCGATTTCTCGCTGTTTAATACCCCCACGTTCGGTGACCAAGGAGGAATTTAACAAATTCCAACCCATTGCTTTGAAATTAGATGAGGTGAACCGGACTGGAGCCTGAGAACACAAAACCATGCAGGCATAATGCGGTCACTACAGTTGTGAGGAGGTTTTGGCAACGAGCTCCAGTTTTTTCCGTCTACTCC
>JAOUKO010000490.1 GCA_029882525.1 Candidatus Aminicenantota bacterium
AAAGCGACTAATTTAAACGCATTAAATTATATGTCATTGCGAGTGAAACGAAGCAATCTAGTACAGAATCATTCAGAGAAAGAGATTGCCACGCCCTTCGGGCTCGCAATGACAATGGTAAAACATTTATTGTGTTTGCATTAGATGGAATCAATGGCGGTGCAGGTCTTTATGCATAATCTTCCGGACCTCCCGCTGGCGGTCCTTCCCGGATAATTTTTTTAGCCTCTTGCTCAATCCCTCATCTTTTTCTTCCCGTAAAAGACCTGAAACATAGTCGATGATGCTGGGCGGGAACACATTTTCTCTCTCGTACAAACCCCTCTTCTCGAGGAGAATCCGGCTGGATTCGACGCAACTTCCAGGCAGTTCGGGAAAAGACTTGAGGGAATCATTGTCTTTGGGTCTATCCGCCTTGGCATAATATTTTTTGGCCATCAGAATGGAATCCCTGTTTTTCAAACCCCATTCTGCTGCCATCACAATCCCGGCCAATAGCAGATAAACAAGGGCACTTCCATCAGGCGTACGCAGCTCAACAGTCTGCCGGTTCTCTGTGAACTCGGCTATGGTTTTTTCCTGCGGGTTCAAGATACGGGCGAGGTTGCTCACATCGGACCAGCCAAGGGGAATACGGATCATGGCACTCCGGTCCATATCGCTCCAGAAAATACGGGTGGGAGCTTCCTGGTCTGGGACCAATCGAAGATAAGAGGCGGATACCGTGTTGCCAAAAGCTGTCAGCGAGCCAGCGTATTCACACAATCCTCCGATGAGCTGGTGCGCGGGCTCGGATAATTTTCCATCCGAGCCAACCATGACGTTCTTTCCTTCCTTTCTCAACTCCAGATGAAAATGAAACCCGTTCCCCGCGACTCCTACCTCCAGCTTGGGCGTAAAAGTGGCAAGACAGCCATGTTTATAGGCGACACTGCGGATCAACCAGCGTCCCAGCACCAAAGCATCGGCCATCTCTTCTACTGGTTTGGACAGGAATTCCACTTCTAGCTGCTCAGCGCTTTTGCCGTTGATCTCGTCCTGGCTGCTCTGGATGCGCTCGACCGAGCCCACTTCGGAGTGGATGTACTTCACAGCTCCTGTCATCTGAGTGATATGGCGGACCATTTCATTGAGAATCTCCCCGCTTTTCATGAATGGTTCAGCTTCATGATAACCCTGCTGTTTCTGGAGAGGGTAGATCCTCTGGTCTCCGCTTCTGATAAGGAAAAATTCCAGTTCACCCAGAGCATACAATTCCAGTCCGGTGTTTTCTCGAAAAAGCTGACAGGCCTTGGCCAGGATGTTGTCCAGGGTAAAAGGAGCCCGCTCGCCTTTTCTCGTCAAGAAACGGCAGATAAAATCCAGGCTCCTCTCATCAAAGGGATTCAAGAAAGCTGTCCTGTATTCCGGGACGACATACAGGTCAGAGAGAGAGGCGTCGACCATTCCTTTGAAAAGAGAAGAGCCGTCCACTCGCTCGCCCTCAGCCAGGATACTTTCCGCCTCCTGGCGGGATGAAAAGGGCAGCCTCAATTCCTTGAGCTTCCCGTCCAGAGCCGTGTAATGGAATGTGATCCGTTCTATCTTCTTCTCTTTAATGATCTTTAAAAAATCAGCTCTTTGAAAATCCTGTGCTGGCTTTTCCAGGAAAGCGGAAAGAGGATTGACCAATGCGTATGAAAAATCATAAGTATCCATGAGTCCTTTATCCTTGTATATTATGTCGTTAACACCATAAAAATAAGGAAATAA
>JAOUKO010000492.1 GCA_029882525.1 Candidatus Aminicenantota bacterium
TTAGCTCAACAGCGGGAATCTCTCTCACTTCAATATAATCCTTAACTTCACTATAGGTGCTCTCACTTATCAGTATTTGAGTTCCAAACTGTTTATTCAATGGTTCAAGTCTTGAGGTCAAATTGACTGTATCCCCAATAACCGTATATTCCATCCTGACTTCACTACCGATATTTCCCGCTACAAGATTTCCCGTATGGACAGCAATTCCAATTCTTATCGCATTTTTCCCCTTGGTTATCCTCTTTTTATTGAATTCCTTCAACTTCTCCTGCATTTCCAGAGCAGCAAATACTGCTTTCCTGGCATCATCCGGATGTGCTATGGGAGCGCCGAATACAGCAAGCAGCGCATCCCCGATAAATTTATCCAGCGTTCCCTCGTACTTTGTCACCACGCTTACCATTTCACTGAAATACTCGTTTAAAAAGTCAACGACCTCTTCGGGAGGAAGTTTCTCGCTCATTGCCGTAAAATTCCTCACGTCGCTTATAAGAACAGTCGCCCTTTTTCTCTCTCCGCCAAGTTCAAGCCTTCCATTGAGAATTGCCTCGGCAACCTGTTTCGAGACATATTTACCAAAAGTATTTCTTATAAAATCCCTGTCTTTAAGTCCTTTTATCATTTCATTAAAAGTATTTCCCAGCTCTCCCAGTTCGTCTTTTCTCTTCATTTCTACTTTCTGTTCTAAATCTCCCCTTCCAATTTTTCGGGCAATACCAGCAAGCGCATTTATGGGAGAGACCATAAATGTAACCACAATTACCGTGGCCAGTATGCTGAATGCAAGAACCACTATGGTTATAAGAATAATCTTATTTCTCATCTCTACAAGTGCTGTTGAAATAGATTCCTGAGAGAATCCTATTCTTACGCCACCTACGAATTTATCCCCAACAATAATGGGGACGGAAACTCTATAGAGGTTCTCCTCCCTTTTAACAGCCGTCTCGTTCCCGGCAATCGCTTCTGCTTTTTCCCCGATTTTTGCCGTGTCAGAATGCGAAATGATTTTTCCTTTTTCATCAAAAACCATAGCGTAAAGGATTGCTTTCTCTTTAATCATTTCCGTAACAGAAAAATATAAAGAAAATGCGTCCGGTTGGGGAAAAAGAGATTCCCTGACGTTCCGGGCAAAGAATTCTGCCCTTATTTCCATTTCCTTTAGGAGAGAGTTTCTCGTTTGCCTTAAAATCAAAGACGCCATAATAAGCATAATTACCAAAATCACTACTGAGACAATCGCTGAAAACTTAATGGCTATTCTGGAAACTCTTTTCATCTTACTCCCGATGTAATCTACCTGAGGACAGCAATTTTACATTTCTGTTTTTTTCCGCCGGCTTCAATCAAACAGATATATCCCCCGTTTTCTACAGTCTTTCCCTTCTCATTTTTTCCATTCCATGGCCATTGGTTCAATCCTGCTATTCCCGAAATATTCTCCCAGGAATATACCAATTCGCCGGTTAAGGTAAAAAGTTTTATTTTCACCTCGTCATCATCCTCTTCGAGGTAGTAGCAAATCTTGGTATCCTCTGTATCAGGATTGAATGGATTGGGAGCATTGAATGGTTTTTCCTCCAGACTCTTCTGTACTTCTTCCCCTTTGAAAAATACATAAACGTCGTTGAGATTCTCATTTCCATCATACCCGCCAAAAATGTAGACCATTTTTTCACCTGCCCAACCTGCTCCTGCTGCATGTCCTCTTCTTCCCGAAGGTAAATCCCCGATGGGATAAATCCT
>JAOUKO010000493.1 GCA_029882525.1 Candidatus Aminicenantota bacterium
CTCGCTCTGGAGTTTTTCGTGAATGAAGAATGCGGATATTCCTCCTCGAAGGCGGTCTGTTCCCTCTCGGGTGAGAAGGTCAAAATAGGCTCCTGGAGAAAGAGCAGAAGGAGGATGTCCGGCATTGACCAGTCGGGTGAATCGGAGTGAATAAAAATCAGGATAGAAGAGGGACCTTCCTGTCCAGTAAGGATCCGTGACATCCAGCCCGTTGAGCAAATAGATGTTCTGAGTCCAGGAACAGCCTCCTCTTGAGCTGAACAGCCCGGGGATGGCTCCCCAGAGCCCGCCGACATCGATCCTGTTGGTGGTAGCGGATAGGTCCTGATTTTCGACCAAGGACCAGATATCATGGGCAGAGGGGGATTCCTGAATCTGAAATATATCGAGAAAGGTTTGGTGGAGGCAGTTTGAATAATCCAAACCCAGGGCCTGTGATGATGATGGCCTTTTTTCCTCGGATTTCTCGAGGATGGCTTTGAAATGCAGAAGCTGAGATGGCTCGAGGAAGATCCTTTCCTGGACATGAGAATGATATCCTTCGGCTTCAAGACGAATCGTGTAACGACCCTGGGAAAGCCCGCTAATCCTGAACGCCCCTGTTAGATCGCTGAATAAAGTCTTTTCGAAGGAATTCTTTTCTGAAGTGAGGGTTATTTTCGCCTTCGGAACGGGATCCTGGTTGTTATTCCTGACCTGTCCCCAGATACTGGCGAAATCCTCAGCCAAGATTGAACCGGGGACAAACAGAATGAAAAGAATAAAAGTGATGAGTGCCGAGAATTTAAAGGGACGGGGCTCTGTCAGCGAAGTAATACTCCTCTCTTTGAATTCTCATTATTTTTTACAATTTATCTAGAGCTGTCAAGACACGTGTTCAGTCATTGTTCCTAAGGTTGCTTCGCCCCTTGCCGTGCGTTTCCCCAGACTCATGGAAAGAGAAACACTTGGAACAACTCAAGAGATGGACAATGTCAGGATGAGAGCGCGACGCCGTTCAAAGTTATCATAATTATTTTTCATTATTTGATTGCTTCTGGAGGAAATTTCATTTAAAAATAGAGGGAAGCAATCCAAATCTTCTGGAGAAAGGGAAATGGATAAAAAATGGGATTTGGTCATAATCGGAGCCGGCCCGGGCGGATACGTGGCTGCTATCCGCGGAGCCCAGTTGAAGAAGAGAGTCCTTCTGGTTGAGAAGCATAAGATCGGCGGGACCTGTATGAACTACGGCTGCATTCCTGCCAAGTATCTTTTGCACCAGACCAAGATCTATAGAGAATTAAAAGAGAACAGGAATCTCGAAGGACCTCTGGAGAAGATAAAATGCAACTGGAGAAGCGTCCAGGAAGAGAAGTCCAGCGTCGTGGAGAGGCTGGTGAAAGGCCTGGAGTTCCTGCTGAAAAAGAACGGTGTGCAGGTCATCCAGGGGACCGGTTATATCAAAGATGAAAACCAGGTTACAGTGAGCAGTGGGGGAAGAGAGGAGATTTTTGAGGCGGATAAGGTCATCCTAGCTGCGGGCAGCAAACCAGGTGAGCTTCCCTTTCTCCAGCCAAACGGTAAGGAGATCATTACTTCACAGGAGGCGCTGGGGCTTTCTGAGATTCCACCGAGAATGATCATCATCGGAGCCGGAGCCATCGGCCTCGAAATGGGAACGATCTACCAGAGGCTGGGCTCAGAAGTCTTGGTCCTGGAGATCCTGCCCACTCTCCTTCCCGGAAGCGACAAAGGTGTGGC
>JAOUKO010000494.1 GCA_029882525.1 Candidatus Aminicenantota bacterium
TACATTTTTCAGACAAAGAATGAATTTTCTTTCTGTGCGAATTGTCAGAAGATATACTGGAAGGGAACCCACTGGGACCTGGCGCACCAACTCCTCAAAAAACTAAAACGCACGAAAGATTAACAAACTAACATCCCCTCTCCCCCAGGGGAGAGGGTAAGCAGGTGAGGGGGAGAGGAGAAATCTCATGGGATACGAAGTTGCTATTTCAAAGTCGTGGGCAGAATTAGAAAATCTTACACAGAAAAAAAGTCATACTGTTCGCTTTCTGGATGACGAATATGATATTGATTTAGAGAAAAAAAACATTTTATCCCTATCTACCAATGTTTCCCCAAAGACTCACATCAGTATTTTGCTACTGCATTATCTTTCCCGGAAATTAAAAGGCCTTCCTCAACCGACAGGAGAATGGATTTCCTTTAAGCAACTGGATGGCGGCCAATTCTATTATTCTGTTTTCAGGAAACGTGTTCTGGAGCCTATAATTAAGAAATATGGAGAAAGACCTGAAGGCCTTATTTCCGAATTGACAAAGCGCTTTAAAGGCAAAGAAGTCAAGGAAGCAGACGCAAGCATTGTTTTTGAAGTATTTGATGGCATACCACTATTTATTAAATTGTGGCGGGGCGATGAAGAATTCGGCGCTGAAGCAAATCTTCTTTTTGATAAAAGCATCAGCGAAATCTTCTGCACGGAAGATGCAGTGATTACAGCCGAAGTCGTAGCCTCCATGATTTGAAGACTATGAAAATAACCAAAATTGAAAAGCAGAAACGTCAACAAGACTTATATTCCTTATTTCTCGACGGGAAATATGCTTTCCGATTACATAGAGATGTGCTTTCCGATTTGAAATGGAAAGTAGGACAGGAAGTCGACCGACAGGAAGTAGAAAGAGCCACGCGCCGGGAACAGATTAAAGAAGCTCGCGATTACGCATTTCTTCTCCTATCCTATCGCGCCCGGAGCTGTAAGGAAATCACAGAGAGGCTTCTTAGAAGAAAACATGAAAGAGAGATAATCCAGGAGGTCGTTGAAGAATTAAAACGTCTCCATTATCTGGATGACCGCGCTTTTGCCATAGAATGGGCGGAGATGAGACTGAGGGGAAAACGGGGAAAGAGACTAATACGTCAGGAACTTTTGAAAAAAGGAATAGAGAAAGAGATAATCAACGATTCCATAGATGAAGTCTTTAACAAGGTTGCCTCAACTGAGGACGAATTGGCCTGGCAAGCAATAGAAAGGAAGATTCCCCGGTATCAGAAATTGGAAAAGTCTAAGGCCTACCGTAGAATAAAGGATTTCTTAATTCGCCGGGGATTTTCCCTTGAGACTACTGAAAATACCCTGGATAAATTTTTTCAGAACTACAAAAAATATTCTGAATAAAGTGATAGTATGAAAAAGTTTATAAGCAGTCTGGGAATCAACGTCTTACTGCTGGGAATAATCAGTTTCTTAACTGACGTCTCCAGCGAGATGATGCTGGCTATCCTTCCCCTTTTTATTGCTTCCCTCGGCGGAGCGGGAATAGCTATCGGTCTTATTGGCGGTATAGGTGACAGCGTAGCTTCCTTGCTTAAAGTCTTTTCCGGATACTGGTCGGATAGATTGGGAAAGAGGAAACCTTTCGCTTTCTTTGGCTATTCCATCTCCTCGGTGGCAAAACTTTTCTTTCCTTTTGTCACCAGCTGGACGCAGCTTCTAATCTTAAGGCCAATAGAAAGAATGGGAAA
>JAOUKO010000147.1 GCA_029882525.1 Candidatus Aminicenantota bacterium
CGCTGTAAGGTTCATTTTATGCGCAATATCCTGGCTAAAATCCCTCATAAGGAGAAGAAACGCTTTGCAGAGAGGCTAAAGCAGATATGGCTGCAGCCGGATAAACAATCTGCGCTTTCGATGGCCTCTCTCCTTATCCAGGACTATGAGAAACGTTTTCCAGAGGCTGTGAAGTGTCTGGAAAACGGTCTTGAGGATTCGCTCCAGTTTTATGAGTTCCCAGAGATAGATAAGAGAAGAATCTCATCGACCAATGTTGTGGAAAGGATCATTCGGGAGATACGACGCAGAAGCCGGGTCATAGGTGTGTTTCCGAATCAGGAATCCTATGTTCGTCTCATAACCAGTTATCTGATTGAATATTCAGAGGACTGGATAAATGAACGCAGTTATATCAAACAGGAAAACCTGGTTCTTGCCCTTGATGAGCAAGAAAATCTAGCAGAGGCACAGGCGTTTTGAGGAGTTTATGATGGGGAAATTGCGAACAAAATTTGACATGACCTTTTCACTCATTTGATTGCTAAGTTTAACTGATATTAAAATTGCCTGCACTTTTAATATTTAAATTATTTCATAATTGCCAACTTGACTTACTAAAGCTTATTTAATAATATTCTCTATCAAGAAAAAAGGTCATTTTTAAAGATTTTCTTTCAAAAAGTGGCTTGCTGAATATCGAGCATGTGGGAAAAAACGCTAGATGATCTAGATTTAGAATTCCAGGCAGAAAAACCTCTTATCAACCTCCCTTTTTTTAGAGAAAAGACAGATTCAATTCTCATTTTTCTAATCATATTAACAAGCGCTTTGATTGTGTTTTTCTCCGTTAAAGTTCGAATCTTCCATTTATGGATAGAATTTTTAGGAAGCAATTCATTCTTGAGAATCGCCACCTACCCCTTGCTGATTTCAGCGACAGTTGTGATAACCGGAATTATCTTCCGGACTGTACTCTGGTTTCGCTATAAACCTCAAACAGTTGAAGCAGAAGAGGAAGTGAAGTGGCCTTATGTTACCGTCATCATGCCGGCCTTAAATGAGGAAGAGCTAATAGAGAAGTCAATAGACTCGATTTTTTCTAGTCATTATCCTCAAGACAAGCTTGAAGTCATCTGTGTAAATGATGGTTCTACTGATAGGACTTATCATTATATGATAAGGGCGAAGATCAAATATGGAAATAGGCTACAAGTTATTAATTTCAAAAGGAATTTAGGTAAGAGAAAAGCTCTTTATGCTGGATTAAAGAAATCAAGAGGAGAAGTCATTGTTACAGTTGACACGGATAGTAAGATAGGCCGAAGTGCAATCAAGAATATTACAATTCCTCTGATTAATGATGAAAAAACAGGAGCTGTGGCAGGAAGGGTTGCTGTTTTGAACGAAAAGCAGAACTTCCTTACCCGGATGCTTTCTATAAGATACTCAATTTCTTTTAATTTTGGCCGTGCTTATCAGAGTGTTTACGGAACTGTTTTTTGCTGTCCTGGAGCCTTGACTGCTTACAGAAAAGCTGTCCTGCAGAGGTTTATAAAAAAGTGGGTAGGTCAGAAATTTTTGAATACTCAATGCACTTATGGAGAGGATAGGGCTCTCACAACTCAAATCTTAAAAGCTGGCTACTTGACCAGATTCCAGTCCAATGCTCTCGTCTATACCAAGGTTCCTTCAAGATTTGCTCAAATGGTGAGAATGTACCTGCGCTGGACTCGAAGCTATATCCGAGAGTCTGTACTTTTCGCCGAATTTATGTTTACTAAATACAGAAAAAAGAGGCGTATCCTTCCTATCTTTGATTTTTTCTTTCTAAATATTCTCCATCCTTTCCATATCTTTTCTTTGGGATTAGTGGCCTATTCTTTTATCGTTCAGCCAATTTTTATACTCAGACATTTTGCCTTCCTGGTCATTTTTTCCTTCCTGCTTTCACTTTATTATCTCAGAACCAATAAAAGTCTGGCCTTTCTCTATGGCATACCTTATGCGCTGATGACCGCTTTTTTTATGTGGTGGCTTGTTCCTTTCGCAGCTCTGACTATGAAGAATCAGTCGTGGCTGACTCGGTAGGATAAGAAAGACAGGAATTTTAAAGAGAATTTTAGGTTTTTTTTCTAAATCTTTTGCTTACGATCAATATTGCTCCACAGGCTACGAATAATACAATTCCTATGATTAATATTTTCGATGAATATTTTGGAAAAATAACTTCATCTGCCTTTCCTGAGGCGATGAAGCCTGCCCAATAATAAGGGTGAGATAAGACGTCTGACTCTATCATCTCCAGCTTAGCTTTGCGCAAGGCATCCCTGATTGAATTAGAGGAACGGAGATGAATGTAGAATCTTTCCATGAGTTGACAGCTTGCCTCATCGTTTACTGACCATAAGCTCATGAGCATAGAAGATGAGCCAGCATAAAAGAAAGCTCTGTTTATCCCCTCTATTCCTTCTCCTCGGATAAACTCACCCAGCCCTGTCTGACATGAGGAGAGTGTGACCAGGTCTGCATTGAGCTTGATGTTATACACTTCTCTCGTCTGGAGAAAGCCATCCTCTGCAGGGTCTTTGTCGATGGTAAATACGATAGAGGAGCGGTCCGGTCTCCTATCGTCTATGATGCTGTGAGTGGCGAAATGGATGATTTTATAGTTGTCGAGGTCATTGTTTTTAAACTGCTCCTCCGAAGCCCCCTCTCTCCGGAATACGCTTCTATATTTTGCATTGAAGAGGGAGCTGATTCGGTCGATTTCCAGTCCGCTGAATTCCAGTCTGTAGAAGTTAAAAGATGAATAAGGGAAGATGACCTGAAATATGTCTCTTCCGTTCTCATCTGATTCAAGGGTGCCGAAATCCGGGTCGCCGAATGCCAGCAAGTCCATTCGAGGTTTATGTCTGTTCGAGTTTTTCCTCCCGATGATTTCTCGAAGGCAAGAGATCGATGGGGCATAGGCTATCTTGTAATCCTTTATAAGCCAGTTGTTTCCTTCTGTGTTGGTGATTAGGGTTTCAAAGGGAAGAAAATGGAGGAGATCATCGGGCACGAAGATTATGTTTTTGATGTTTTTGCTCAGGCCAGGAAGAACAAGTTGATTGAACAGCTCATTGCCTAATTTGAAATTGTGTTCATTATTATCAGATATGATTTTCAGATACTCTGTGACCTGGTTTTGGATAGAGTTAATTGGTGGAATTGAAAATATCTTCAGGTCGTTTTTTGTGATGGCAAAGGCATAGGAATTTTCCGCTCCGATGAGGTAGGCAATAAACGCTGTTTTCGAATCGAGCAGACTTTTCTGAGCTTCCTCGAGTGAGATAATTTGGGGATACCTTAGGCTTGCATATGCCGGGCTTTTTTGCCGCATTTCTCTTTCGAGAGCATATGATTTATCTTCTTCCGCCTTGAGTTCTTCTTGGAGGTTGATTCTTTGCTCTGGAGTCAGCTCAGCGGCCAGCAATTTGGAATAGATCTCCGTGATGTTCTTCTCCAGTTCTTTTTCTCTCGACAGCAGCTCAGGATTTGCATCATGGGAGATGTCGATTTTGGATAGCTCTATACTGTCCAGGAACGATCTTGCCTTTGCTCTCTCTAAGTAATCGAACGCTTCTAAGGCATATTCCTTATCATGCTTTTCATGATAGAGCCTAACGAAGAGGTTTATAAGGCGGTGATAAGCCTCGATTCTTTTATCTGTTCCCAGGAATTTAGCTTTATGCTGTTCTAGTACGATTCCAGAGCGGATACTTTCAGTCGTTTCAATGGATGCCCTGTAGTTTTCTATAGCCTTGCTGAGATTTTCTTGCTTTTCATAGACTTTTCCAAATCCAAGGTAGGCTTCCCAGAGGATCTGGTCTCCTCTAATTTGGAGAGCTAAATCTATCGCTCTCTCAAAGTGCTTTATGGATTCCTCATAATTTTCGAGGTTAAAATGGACTATGGCGATGTTATTGAGTGTCTGGCTCATGCCTTCGTAGTTTTTTATTTTGTCAGCCTTTTCATAGCCTGATTGGAAGTATTTCAGGGCATCATGATAATATACCGATTCCTGGGTGAGATTGCCGAGGTCTGCATATATAGTGCCGATGTTATTCAAGGCCTGAACTTCAGTGATTTTATCATCTGTTTTTCTGGTGAGTTCAAGGCATTCTTCAAAGTATCTCTTTGCTTCTTGGAAGTCTTCGATTTTATTGGATAAAAGGCCTTTAATCCTGGTTGTTGTTCCAATGTTATTGAGGACCATTGAGATGTCAGTTCCTAACTCTTTATCAATTGCGAGAGCTTTATTAAGGTACTCTAGAGCTTTATCATAGTCGCCTAAGCTTTGGTAAATTGCTCCCATGTTATTTAGACAAAATGACTCATAAAATTTGTTTCCAATAATCTTGGTAACATCTATAGCTTTTTCATAATTGTCAAGAGCCTCAGAATAATTATTTAATTCATAATGATAAATTCCAAAATTGATCAAACATCTTACTTCTTCGACTTTATGGTTAATAGAACGGGCTATTTTTACTGCTTCGTCATTCAATTCTTTAAATTCTTTAAGCTTGTTCTGGTCTTCATAGACAAAGCTCAATAAGCGTAGGCATTTAAGTTCGTGCTCTCTGCTTCCTATTTTTCTGGCTAGATAGATTGCTTTTTCAAAATTATCTATTGATTTTTCGTATTCGTTTGAATTGCGAAAAGCTTTACCTTCATTGTATAGATTATATATTTCTAAGGCTGAATTAGATTTCTCCAATGCGTCTTTAAGACTTTCTTTTTGAGCAAGAAATTGGGCTTGTCTGAATCTGTCTGCTGAATCATCAATATTTCCAGTATTCCAGAGCAAAATGCCCAATTTCTGAAGAATTTCGCACTGTTTTTTTTCGTCTTTGTTTTTATAGGCAAGTTTAAGAGAATTTTCAAAAAGCTCTATTGATTTATTGAAATTTCCCTCTATTCTAAGCTCTTCAGCTTGAATAAATATTTGAGAATATTCTTGCTCTGAATTGATTTTCTTATAGGGATGCATTTCGGAGTAAAGAGAGAAAAAGATTAGAAAAAAACAAAGGGGCTTTAGAATAAAGTATAATATGTTAAATTTCTTCACTACATTATCGCAAAGATTCATTTGATTTTAGTTTAGATTTTACCAGATTAAGAGGAAATGAATCAATCGCCGTTAAAGGTGGATTTTATTCTCACTCCTTGATGAAATAGTGTTTTGATTATAGCTATAATTCTTATGGTGGAATAATATTGTTATTGTAGTATAAATAATTGTATAAAGCATATTCAGGCACTCGTTTTTTAATTGCCTGAATTTACTTCTTCTTTTTTAGTTTTTTTAGCTAATACTTGGCTTAATAATGAACTGTGTTAGTCTTGATCTGGTTTCTTAATCGAGTTGATTGTGCCGGTGATCTTTTTGATCTTGGCGTTGGTGTCGGTGTTGTTTTTGCTGACCTTATCCGGAGCGGGAGCAGGGTTGTCATAGATATGCACAAAGGGAAGCAGGGAAGCGATGATCTTGATCTGTTTCACGATTCTTTTGAAGTAGGTCTTGTCCGGGCTGTCTTTGGCTGCGGAGATCGCGGGAATGGAGAGGGTGATGAAAGCGAGACACACCACGATTGCGACTGCTCTTAGAAAACTCTTTTTACGCATAGTAAAACCTCCTTAAAATTTTCGGTGGATTTGGAGTTGGGGATATGAGGGAAGGATTCGGGAGCAAAGGGCAATACTGGAATCCTCATTTTATCCCTCCTATCCAAAGCGCACCATAATTTAATTTATTGACAAAAAAATGTCAAGTCTTTTTTTTATGTAAGTTATTCATAAATAATGCTTTATGATACACTCCACCACCTGTGCCCTGTCATATCTTGACATTCTTTGGCACGCATACATCTTGTGTCAGTAGACCCCAACACACCATATATATTGTGTTGCTGGACTCCAACACATTTTCAGTTGTTCAGCGTATAATTCCTTATCTAAACGCACATATTGAGTCGCAGAAAAAGGGAAAAAATTGAAAATATTTTTGGGTTAAAAGCGGTATTTTGCGGCGATGGACCGCAACTCCTCCTCCGCCTCACAGGGAGGTGCGGTAAGGAGGCTGACGATTACGGTGAGGAGAGAGGAGACGAAAAAGGCGGGAACAAGCTCGTAGATCAGGCTTTTGAGGAAGGGCACCAGGTACCAGATGATGGTGACTGCTGTCCCGGAGATGAAGCCGGCTGCGGCTCCGGCTTTGGTGGTCCTCTTCCAGTAGAGGGCGAGAAGAAGGGGCGGTCCGAAGGAGGCGCCCAGCCCTCCCCAGGCAAAAAGCACCAGCCAGAAGACCAGTTTTTGAGCGACGAGCCCGAAGACAAGGGCGGCTATGACCAGGATCAGGACCATTATCCGGCTGAGGGAGACAAGCTGCCTCTGGTCAAGGGATTTCCCTTTTTTCGCTATTTTCTGGTAAATGTCCCGCACCACTCCCGAGGATGCCACCAGGAGCTGGGAGTCGGCGGTGGACATAATGGCTGCCAGGATGGCGGCGGTGATGATACCCATGAGGAAAGGATGGAGGTGGGCAGAGGCGAGAAAGGGGAAGAGGTTCTCCGGGTCCTCGCCCGGGATTTGAGATATATTGGCGTAGTAGGACCTTCCCACAAGCCCGATGAATATCGCTCCCCAGGCCATGAGCACATTCCACACGGTCCCGATAACGCAGGACGCTCTCAGCGCTCTGGGGTCATCGACGGACATGTAGCGGACGAGGATGTGCGGGTTTCCGGGAGAGCCGAGCCCGATGCCGAGAAACCCGATGATCCCGCCGGCAGCGAAGGCGAAAGGGTTGAAGAACTGCGGCTGGAGATGCTTGAGGACTCCCACCACCTCGTTCCAGCCGCCGGCATGAGAGATGGCGACCAAGGGAAGGACCAGGAGGGCAAAGA
>JAOUKO010000148.1 GCA_029882525.1 Candidatus Aminicenantota bacterium
TTTTTAAAGGGATAGGGTACGTTGAGATAGATCGGCCTTCCGTAGCCGCGCATCTGCCAGTTGCCGGGCACAGGAATCTCTTGCCATTCTCTTATGTCATACTCCGGCTTGAAGAAATCCTTGGGCCGCTCATCAGGCCTGGGAACCCAGTGAAACTTCCAGTCGCCGTTGAGAGAGAGATAAAATTTCGAGTCTGTCCTCACGCCATTCAGCGCTTTCTCGAAATCAGCATAAGGGATCAGGGTGCAGTGTGCGGGCTCCTTGTTCTGACCGATCATCTGCGGATTTTCCCAATCGTTGGCACTTGTGCCGAATATCCTGTTATGATGAGCACCGCCTATTATCATCAACAGGAGAATCACTGATAATGCGATTATTCTAAATTGCCTCAAGGACATGGCCAAACCTCCTTTTCAAACCGGTCCCTATCGCCGGGGCAGCTTTTAACCGAGCTCTATCCTTAATCACTCTCAGATACCTCAAATTCTCGGAGTTCTCTGTTTATTCTCGCTTCCTCTCCTCCAAAATGTAACCCGTGAATCCAGTTGATATCCATCCGGGAAAATTTTTCCGTAATACACTATTTATAAAGGATTAAGTTGCTCTTCCACAACACTTTTTATATTTTTTTCCGCTTCCGCAGGGGCAGGGATCATTCCGTCCGATTTTCTGGGGAGCCTGGACCCCTTGTTCGAGATTCATTATCCGGGGAGTGTCTACCAACATCTGCTGGCATTTCCATTCATCAGCCATCTGACTCAGCCGTTTGTCTGCGTGCTGAAAGAACATCTTATAGGATGGGCAGAGGTAATTTAAGGTCCTATCCCGAGGATTATGGAGGCGCTCTTTGGTGCAGCCGGCTCGACAGTAGCGCAGCCACTGGCACTCCTGACATTCCGGATGGAGGACAGCCTTCATCCAGCCGAATTCATCCTGTCTTTCGGAATTGAGCAGAGCGGCCAGGCTGTCTTCCATCACATTCCCCAGCTTCCAGCCTGGCTCAACAAAAAAATCACAGGAATAGACATCTCCGTTATGCTCGATGACAACGTAGACCCCGCATTCCTCCAGCACGGTGCATTCAGGCGGGATCAACCCCGCGTAGCTGAACAGGACAGAATCAAAGAAACGGACAGAGGTGGTCGGCATCTCATCCTTGAAATCAGCCAGCCACAAGTCAAACACCTTGCTCAAAAATTCGCCGTATTTCTCGGAAGGCACGGAAAAGGATGCGACCTGATCCGGGTCGTCGGGGTCAAGCTCCACGCAGGGAATAAACTGCATGTAATTCAGGCCGAGCGACTTATGAAACTCATAGATCTCTTCTGGAAAAAGCACAGAGTGGTCGTTCAGCACGACCAGCGCGTTGACTTCCACCCCAGAATCCAGGAGGAGCCTGGCTTTATCCACAACCCTGGACCAGGAGCTTTTCCCGTTTCGAAGCAGGCGGTAGCGGTCATGGATGTGCTCAGGACCATCAAGAGACAAGCCTACCAAAAAGCTGTATCTTCTTAAGAATTTCGCCCATTGCACATCTATTAAAAGACCGTTTGTCTGGAGTCCGTTCCCGACCAAGTGACCGTGTCCGTATTTCTGCTGCAGTCTCACCGCTTTTTCGTAGAAGGAAAGGCCCATCAAGGTCGGTTCTCCTCCCTGCCAGCTGAAAGACACCTGCTTCTGGCCCTGAGTCATGACCTGCTTGACCGTTTCCTCCAGGACCTCATCACTCATCCGGTGGGTCCTTGATTCGGGAAAAAGCTCTGACTTCTCAAGGTAAAAACAGTACGCGCAGGCCATGTTGCAGTCCGGTCCAGCAGGCTTGATCAGCACCGAACCCAGCTTTTTTCTCTCTAAGGACATTTTTCAGTTATTATCCACTTTTTGCGGAAAACTTCCAGGATAATAAACATGATTAAAATACACGGAAATGGCATCACTCCCTTATTTCAGATCGGGATCGTAATCGGGATTTGCCCGCGGCAGCTTGGCCTGTGTATCCCTTAGCCAGGCATTCAGCTCAGCATCCAGCTCCTTCACCTTCTCCGGCCGTTTCTCGGAAAGATCGTCTTTCTCGCTCAGATCTTCTTTCAGGTTGAACAACTCGAACGCCCTGCCCTCATACCTCTTTATGAGTTTCCAGTCTCCTTTGCGGATTATGCTGTAAGGCACGACTTCGCCCCGGTAATGGGGAAAATGCCAGAAAATCGCCTCTCTCCTCAGTGAACCGGTCTCCTTCAAGACCGGCACAAGGCTCTCCCCATCGATGACTCTGTCTAAAAGAAGTCTTGCTCCGGCTAGCTCAACCAGCGTGGGGAAATGATCAACGCTCGTGACCGGCACCTCGCAGACACTGCCGGTACCGACCACGCCGGGCCAGCGGATGATCAAGGGCACCCGGATCCCTCCTTCGTAGGGATACCCCTTCCCGGCTCTTAAGGGAGCATTGTCAGTGGAATAATCCTGGAGACCGCCGTTGTCAGAGGTGAAGATGACCAGCGTTCGCTCGGCTAAACCGAGTTCATCCAGCGTGGACAGCATTCTCCCGACTGCCCTGTCCACGCTCTCGATCATCGCCGCATAGGTCGCATTCGTCTGGTTGGTCTTGCCCTTGTTTTCATACTTAGCTACGAGCTCCTCTCTGGCCTGAAGAGGAGTGTGCACAGCATAATGGCACATGTGCAGGAAGAAAGGCTTATCCCTGTGTTCTTTCAGGAACCGGACAGTCTCGTCGCTCTCCCGGTCGGTGAGATACTCTCCTTGCCTGCGGGGGGTAAGAGCCGGGATGCCCGGCCTCTGCTCATTCAAGTAATAAGGATCGAAGTACGCGGGAGGCTGCCCGATCTCACCGCCGCCGATGTTGATATCAAAACCCTGCTTATCAGGGAACCAGGGCTCATAACCCAGATGCCATTTGCCGATATGACAGGTTGTGTAGCCCGTGGTCTTCAAGACTTCGGCAATAGTAACTTCATCCAGCTCCATCCAGTAGGGATTGGGTGGACAGAGGAGCCTTCTTCTCTTGCCGCCGACATAAGCCGTCGGGTTCTTGCCCTCCTTGTAGGCCTCCTCCCCTTGTTTATCCAGATGGTGAATCCAGTCCGTGACACCGATCCGGGCCGGATATCTTCCCGTCATGATGGACGCCCGGGTCGGAGAACAGACAGCACAGGAAGCGTAAGCATCGGTGAACCTCACTCCCTGGGCAGCCAGTCTGTCTATATTCGGGGTTTCATAATACCGGCTTCCGTAACAGGCCAGGTCTTTCCAGCCCAGGTCATCGATATTGATCAGGATAAAATTCAGCTTTTCTTTCTTCTGAAATATCCCGCAGGCTGAAAACGCTCCTGGACCGGCCAGAGCCAACGCCCCCCATCCTATACTTTCTAAAAAAATCCGGCGCTTCAATTTGATCTCTCCTCGATATCTCCGTAATTGAGGCTAATCTTTTTTCCTCTTCAGCAGAAAAAGCGCGGATTCGACCCTGGCAGCCATCATGATATCCGCCATCTCCTTTACCACATCCGGCCTTTGGCCCGCAAGGTCATACTTCTCGGCGATATCGTCTTTTAAATTATAGAGCTCCAGGGGACTGTCCACACTCTTTCGATACGCTTTCCATTCACCCCTTCGGACAGCCTGCTTTCCGCTGTACTCCCAGTAGAGGTGATCGTGGTTTTTCTGTTCCTCCGGATTCCCGAGAAGCGTGGGCAGGAGAGAAATGCCGTCCGTATCTCCGCCAGGTCTGACGCCCAGCAATTCCGCAAAAGTCGGCAGCCAATCCCAGAAGGCGGAAACATGACCGCTCACACTGTCAGGTTTGATCCTTCCCGGCCAGCGGGCGAGCGTAGGAACCCGTATCCCGCCTTCATAGAGCATGGTCTTGAGCCCACGCAAAGGGCCGGCGCTCCGGAAAAACTCCGAATCCGTGCCGCCGTTGAAGGTCGGGCCGTTGTCGCTGGAAAAGATGATGAGCGTGCTGTCATCGATCCCCAGCTCCTTGAGCAGGGACATGATCCTGCCGATCTCCCGGTCCATCCGGGTGACCATGGCCGCATAACCGGCTCGGGGAGAAGGATGGGGCAGATAGCCCTTGTCTCCTGTATACGGTGTCTCCGGAAAAGCTCCTTCGTACTCATGAAGGGAATCCTCAGGAACCTGGATGGCTGCATGGGGCACAGTAAAAGGCAGGTAAAGGAAAAAAGGCTTATTCCTGTTCTCTCTGATAAATCCCAGCGCTTCTTCTGTCATCAAATCCAGGGAATACTGCTTGCCTGAGTATTCCTCATAGGAGGACTTGTCATAGGGGTCTCTATCCTCGGGGAGTGTCTGGTGAGGATAGAAATATTTATTCCAGGCAAGGATGTGTCTTTCTCTGTTTCTCCAGAGATGGATTGGATAATAATTATGAGCTCGCCGCTGGCAGAGGTAGCCGTACCAATGGTCAAACCCCTGATTGTTGGGTTCACCCGAAGTGCCGGGGCCGCCCAGCCCCCACTTGCCGATGGCTCCAGTCGTGTACCCCGCGCTCTGGAACATACGGCCTATGGTGAATGTATCCTCAGGCAGAGGTAACTGACCTTCCACAAGAGGGTTCCTCCAGACTTCTCCTCTTTCGTTCATCTCGGAATTATCGCGAATGTAGGCGTGGCCGGTGTGTTTACCGGTCAGAAGCACACAGCGCGAGGGAGCGCAGACCGGGCTGCCGGAGTAGTGCTGGGTGAATTTCATGCCTTCAGCAGCGATCCGGTCGATGTTCGGAGTCCTGATCTTCTCCTGGCCGAAGCAGCCCAGCTCTCCGTATCCTAAATCATCAGCCAGTATAAAGATGACGTTGGGCTTGAGGCTGGCTGTTCCCCGGCAAAACTCGAACCTGGTCACAGCCAGTGCCGCGGCACCCAGGCCAACGGTCTTCAAGAAATCCCGGCGATTGTATTCTGGGCGCATTTGTCCTCCTTCAAAATTTCACCTCTAATACCTGTTCTTTGTCAAGCGGCATGGCCATTACGCCCTGCAGTAACTTCATTTTCTCAGTGCCAGGCTCTCCGATCACCAGGGTATAGGCTCCCTTTTGGAAAACCTTGGGACGGAATGATGTCCCCTTGATCCGGAGGGTGTAGACGATTTCACCCGAGGTTTCCTCGATGACCTGGACCACTGGATCGGCCAGGCCGCTGACCTTG
The DNA here is from genome assembly GCA_029882525.1 of Candidatus Aminicenantota bacterium. GTDB lineage: Bacteria > Acidobacteriota > Aminicenantia > Aminicenantales > Aminicenantaceae > SOIA01. Next base: position 5,181 of record JAOUKO010000148.1, read on the forward strand.
ATTGTCGGCAGAAAAGCTGCCGCCTTGCGGCCGTAATTATCCTCATTATTGAAGGTCAGGGGCCATCCCGGATACTGGCCTCCGCTTCGAGGGTCGTCGGGATCGGCATATCGGGGCCAGCACTCGAGAGTGACCGTCCGTTCCTTCTTGTTGAACTTGACGATTCCGTAGCCAGGCATCCGGTCATGAAGGGCAGCCGGTTCTCTGCCGGATGGCTCTCCCGGATTGGCAGCGGCCCAGACGGTGATAGGATTGCCCAGGCCATCCAGGAATTCGCCCGTGTAATCCGGCATGCCCTGTTTTCGGTTCTTGCCGGGCTTGAGGGGCACCCAGGCCCTGGGATAAAAATTGGCAACAGACGGAACGCAGAGAGACCATCCAGCATCGTTCCAGTCGTCGACTCCATAATGGATGATCGTGGCCAGATGCTGGTCACCCGAGATGTGTGTAGCAAATGCTTTCCTGAATTTTCGCAGGGCATTGTTTCTTCCTGTCTCGGCCAGCCGTTGGAGTCATAATCCACCACCAGCCTCTGGAGCTCTGCACCATGGAGGCTGGTGGCGTTGGCAAAGACTGTCTGCGAAAGCACCGCCTTCATGTCTGTGTTCTTCCAGTCCGCCGCCCACTCCTCGAGGAACCGGAGCTGGCGGCCGCCCAGAAGTTTTGCTCCGGGAACATCAGCGGTCCTGGGGTCAAACTCAGGGTCAATGACATGGTCAGGCCGGCCGCTTGTTGTGGGAGGTGCAAGCCCGGCACAGCCTGACTTGAACTTTCGGTCTTCGACGAGAGCAAATCCTATCCGGCCGTAATTCATGTTGCAGTAATACACGGTAATGCCCTGTTCGATGGGGGTGGGGTCAAAAGGGTCGGGCAGATGACTGGTTTGAGTTCTATGAACCATGTTGACCCATTCCGGAGGCATGACATAACCTCCCTGGTTATCCATCTCAGTCTTCCGCCCTCCGGCTCCCCAGAGGTTTCCCTGGTAGACATCATGGTCATCCGGGATGGAGATACTGGGAACATCCCTTGCCAAATCGCGGAAAGCCCAGCACCAGAGATACCATTTGTAGAGATAATCGAGAAGAGCCTTCTCCACCGGAGACTTCTGGGCTGCGGTCGGACTGGCACTTTCATAGACCTGGTCTCCGGAGAAGAACAGCACGTCGGGCTGATGCTTGGCCACCTTCTCTGTCAGGTCATTATGAGGAAACCATGTTCTTTCAGTCCAGGGAAAATGCCCGCTGTCCACTCCCCCCCAACCATATCCCAGGTTATGATTTCCGGTGAAGGCTGCCAGCACTATCGTCTCTTTGTCCACAGGATCATGCCTGACCTTACCTGAATAGATAGAGGCTTGGGTCTTTCCGTCTGTCTGTTTCATCTCATAGACCACCCGGTAAGGCCAATCCTGAGTGGGATCCCAGTCCTCGATGCGAAACGTGGCTGTGTATCCCGGCGCTATGATCCTTGTTGAAGAGACAGCTTGCCACCGCCCGCCTTTCTGGATTTCAAGCGTTACTTCCTGGGTATCTTCGGGACCTATAGGCAACATCTGAGCCGTCATCTTCATTATGCCTCGGCTCAGCGTATGCTGGGTACTGAGAACCGGTCCGCACGAACGGTCAGGATTATGCGCCAGCTTGCTTCCCGATACCTTCCAGTCCTTGAACCAGAACCGATGATTGCCATGGCCAGTGCCGGGATGGGAGACCAGGGCCAGGTTCCCCTTCAGACGCTCTGGATC
>JAOUKO010000019.1 GCA_029882525.1 Candidatus Aminicenantota bacterium
AGCCGGTCATACCGAGGGTGGTCTGGATCCCTTGAGGGTTGGTGAGGTCTGCGGGACAGAGGATGGCTTTGACTCCTTCCTTGAACGCTCTTTCGATAACCTCATGGCGGTCTTTGTCGAATTCCTCCATGTCCAGATGGGCGTGGGAATCGACAAATATCGTCTCCACTCTCATCTCCTTCGAAATAAAGCTGTCTTATTATATGATGAACTGATTTGAAGTCAAAATGTAAATATCGTTCCTAAGCATCTCTATCTCTTTGGCAAGAAGAGCATCTGACCTAATGGAGAAATGCAGCGCCGCTTCCTCTCCATCCTTGCCGAGACCCTCCCACCCACCACCATGGGCTCCGGATGGAGAGGAAGCGGCGCTGTAGCAAATTACACTTTCATTATTCACTGCTACGGAGATGGAGATGCTCTCCTATCTCTTCCAGATAGAATGATGCATTCGTTATCAGGATAGGGATGGAACTCGGATTATGGATGCGGGGGGATATTATTGGGGAGAATCCTCTACTTCTCTGGAATTCGTTTTTTTCTCTATTCGATATCTATGAGGGTTTCTGTTACTCCAGGATTTTTTTCTTCAGATGACGAAGGGGCAGGGCTCCGCAGCTGAGCAGTTTTTCCATGAATTCCTTTTTGCTGAAAGACTGACCTTTTAAGTCCCTCTCCCTTTTTTCCATGTCCATGATCTCTTTGTAGCCGACGTAAGTGCATGTCGCCGTACCAGGCTTCAAAATGATCCTGTTCCAGTTTCTCTCGGCCTCAGCCTGAGTTTGAAAGCCTGAGATGGTCATGAGACGGAGAGCCTGGTCTTTGGTCAGATCGCTTTGATGGATATTGAGGTCGAGCTGAAAATCGATGACAGCTTTGAGCAAATTCTTGAGCTGATTCAGGCGCAGCCTGAGGTCGTAGTTCCCGAATCCAGATGTGACCAGCATCTCTTCCACAAAGACCGGCCAGCTTTTGATCAGGGCCATGTTGGGATAGAATTTTCTGATGAGAGAAGAATTTTTTCCGGTAGAGAATAATGGGATGAACTCCCCGGGAAAGACGTTGCGGGCAGTCCAGAAATACAGATAGGAGTTATTGTATTCCTCCAGGAAGGATTGTACCTGCCCTTCATCCCAATCCTCGCTAATGGGGAAAACCTGGACGTGAGGGATTCCTGAGTTTTCATAAATACCAGGGGAGATGGTGCGAGAAAGGGTGATTCCCTGCGACCAGGCAGGCATAGGCTGGATATCGATATCGACATCAGGGAGGGATATAAGGTCATTCTTTGAGATGAATTCTTTTATCTCAGCCGCTGAGTCTCTGACTCTACTGATGTATTCATCTTTGGTGACATGTTCTCCTTTTATCCTGTTGAAGACGTGGGAGATGACCTCGTTATAGAGCTGGTCTTTTGTAAGATTAGGGGGGGGATTTGCCAGGTCTATACGAGGGTCCATTATTTCATAGAACGGGACGCAGGTGAAGAACATTTTCATCCGAATATTGTTATTGTCTGCCTGGGCTTGATTGATAATATCTTGAATAGGAATGTCGTTCTGCAGAGTCAAACGAAGGAGCCTGGTATGAGCCTGGCCTCCCAGACGAAAATTGCCCGTGGAGCGAGGAAGGAGTTCGTTCTTCAGGAAGTTCTGGTAGTCATTTAAGGCCGGAATGACTTTGGCCAGGCAATCCCGAAGCTTGGACTGGCTGTCTGCCGGTGCATTGGCGATCATTTCAGGCAGCTCGTTATTATAGAAATCCAGTATTCCCGGGAACTGGTTGATGGCTGTTTCCGTAAAAAGCTGAGGGGGGGTCTTTAAATTTTCTTTGGCTTGCTTGATGAACTTCAGCAGGTCCTTCAGCCTTTCTGCAGCGTTCTTTGCTCTTGCATCCAGCGGAGCGAATTCCTTGGAAAACAGGCTCTTGATGCAGTTGATGAATATTTCATTGTAGTAAAGGGGATTGTATTCCCAGGGAACGAGGTTTTCCACTTTGAGAAGTTCCAGGTCAAGGATGTCGATCATTATTTCGCAGTCGATCAGAACCTCAGGACTCAGCTTTGTCTTATCGATCTTAGTCACGAATTCCTGGTTGGAATTATCCAGGACTTCATGGTATTTCTCCAGGCTTTTTTCGCTGAAATCCTCGAGCTTGCTGTCATAGGTGTGATAGCCAGCAAGCGTTGCGGCTGTCGGGTAGAATTTCCAGTATTCGGAGAGGAAGTCCTCCAGCGCTTTCTGGAACTTGCTGTCTTCGACATTTGTTGAAAACATCAATATACCAGAGCTTGAAAAAATTATAAGAAAGATAGCGAGAAGTATGAATTTCTTCATCGTTTGACCCTCCTCAGTAAGAGCATTTGATGCCTAGCATGTTTTGTATCCTTTTACTTATATTATTATTATAGTGGATTTGCTTTCTTTTGTGAAACAGCAATCCTATCAAAAATGATGGCAAGCGGCAATACTCTGCTGAACCGTTGACCAGAGCTAAAACTTAATGACAGCGGAGCCCCACGTATATCCGGAGCCAAAAGCTGTCAGGACGACGAGGTCACCTTCCTTTATCTTTCCATTCTTTATGGATTCATCCAGAGCAATCGGAATCGAGGCAGCTGTCGTATTTCCGGTTCGGTCTATGTTTCTGATTACCTTTTCCACAGGGATTCTCAGGTTTCTGGCCACCATCAGGGAGATCCTGTCGTTTGCCTGGTGAGGGATGAGATGATCCACGTCATCGATTGTGAGCCCGTTGTGTTCCAGGGCGGTTCTCACGGCTTCTGGCATTTTTTCAGAGGCGTTTTTAAAAACATTCCGTCCGTTCATCCGGGGAAAGTATCTTTTTTCGTCGACGTATTCTTTTCTGAAAGTCGGGTTGTCCTTGGGACTGGGCTTTTCCATCCACAGGTCAGAAACAAAATTTCCATCTGAAAAAAGGTGAGTGGATAAGATGCCTTTGCCGTCATCTTGGTCGTTGGGTTCGAGGATGACCGCTCCCCCCCCGTCCCCGAAGAGAACAGCTATGTCTCTTCCATCGTCCGAATAATCCAGGTTGGACGTTTGCACCTCAGCAGCCACGACCAGTATTTTTTTGTAGGTATGATTCTTGATGTACTGGTCAGCTACGGAAAGAGCGTAGATGAAGCCTGTGCACTGATTCCTCACATCAAGGGCTCCGATTCCAGAAAGCCCCAGCTTGGCCTGGACCAGCACCCCTATTCCTGGAAAGTAGTGATCAGGAGAGAGGGTGGCGGCGATGATGAAGTCGATTTCAGACCTGTCGATCTTGGCATCCTCTATCGCCCGAAGTGCGGCTTTATAGCCCAGGTCAGAGCTTCCCACTCCTGGCTCGACATAGTGCCTTTCGGAGATTCCCGACCTTTGGCGGATCCATTCATCAGAGGTGTTCATGATTTTTTCCAGGTCGAAGTTCGTCACCACTTTGGGAGGAAGATAATGGCCCGTTCCGGTTATGATGGATTGCGTGCTCATGATGTTTTCAGCGATTATAATGAATAAAAAAAGAAAAAGAAAGGCAATTTTTGTTGACGCAAACATCTCTATTTCCGTGACATTTAATAATGAAGGTGTAATCTATCACAGCGGCGGTTTCCATCCATCCCAGCCAAGGCCCTCCCACCCTCCACCATCGGCTTCTGATGGAAGGAAACCGCTGCCGCACTTCTCGATTAGGTCAGATTTTCCTCTCATCGCGGAGATAGAGGGACCTCCTCTGTTGACTCGCTCAGACAGAATGAGTAAGATACACTTGACTTCACGAAGAAGGAGGAGCTGCTTTGAGAAGATATGCTTTTCTTTTCCTTCTTGTTTTTTTCCTCTCGATCCTGCCCTTTGCTGAGGAAGAAGATTTTCTGACGATCGAGGCTTCTTTGAGCCCGGAATCCCTTTCCGGAGGAGGAGAAGGAAAGGTGATCTTGAAAATAAAGGTTGACGAAGGGATGAGGGTTAACGCCAATCCTTCCTTTTCTGTCGAATTCGCTCCGTGTGAGGCGCTCGTCTTTGGAGAGGAAGTCTATACTCCTGCTGACCTGGGAATTGAGATTTCAGAGGAGATGGGAGAGGAATACTTGAAGCTGGATGAGCCTTTCGAAATTTCTTTCACGGTCAACTCTAATGCAAAGAAGGGTGAATATCTTCTCGAAGGAAAGATCAGTTATTTCATCTGCTCTAAAGAAGAAGGCTGGTGCTTGAAGAGCAGTTCTCAATTCTCAGTCCCTTTTAAATTAGAATAAAAGGGGTCAGGTCTCGACATTAGACATTTCAGCGATTTTAACATTGGAATCAGGCCTTATCAGAATGGTTTTCTGGTCATCTCATTCAAGTCTGACTCAGGTCAATCCAATATTGACAAAGCCTGATTCCCCAATGTCTAATGTCGAGACCTGACCCCAATTATTTACCAATTATTTACAGCCAGTTGTTCTCAAGATACCAGTCGACGGTCTCCTGGACGCCTTTCTCCAGGGAGTATTGAGAACGGAAGGATAGCATTTCTGAGGCTTTCCTGGTGTCCGCGATCCACGCGCTCTGTTTCATATCTTTAAACTTGTCTCGTCCGAATATGTTCGGGGACCTCCTGATTTTATTCATCAGATCGACAACCAACGCGGCGAGAAAGACAAGAAAGAAAGGAACATTCACTTTTCTTAATTTTTTTCCAAGCCTCCGGCCTGCGTTCTCTCCGATGTCATCCCAGCTGTAGGGATTTTGGTCGGCAATGTTGAATATTTCTCCGCTTTGGACGTCTTTCCGGGAGGAGAGATGCAGGGCTCGAGTCACATCCTTTACATAACAGAGGCTCAATCGTCTTTGTTTGGAACCCAGGGAAGGCAAGAACCCTCGCTTTATGAATTTAATATAATTAAGAACATCCGGGTCTCGCGGACCATAAACGGCGCTGATCCTGAGGATGACCAGTGGAAAGATGTCTTTAAACTTCAAAGCCTCGAGTTCGCCCAGCAGTTTACTCTTGCCGTAATGAGTTATGGGTTGAGGAGGTGCGCTTTCCCGGACAGGTTTTCCTTCAGAGGAAGGCCCGGACGCGGCGATGCTGCTGAGGTAGATAACTCTTTTAGGATGAATCTTTTGCAGGCGGAGAGCCGCGAAAAAGCTTGCTGTTCCTTGCTGGTTTACTGTATAATAATCAGCCGTCTTGGAGGTTTTTGTCAATCCAGCAGCATGAAAAACATATTCAGTGTCCGCCGGAAGCGGAGGAACAGAAAAGAGATCCCCTTCGATGAATTGAATGTCAAAACCCTTTATCCATTTGAGGTTGTTCAGGTTTCTTACAAGAGCAGTCACCTCGATGTTCTGGCTCAATAGAAATTCGATAAGATGGCTCCCGATAAAACCAGTTCCTCCGGTTACAAGAGCTTTCACGGGTAAGATTGTATGAAAATTATCCCTTGTGGTCAAACCAAAACTTCTTCAGGGCAAATGGCTTAAAGGAGTGCAACTTTTTAATAGAAGTCCAAGTTCATAAGAGGAGGCAGCAGTGAATATTTTCGATAAATGTTATGAATTCACGCGCGCAGAAGAAGCCATGGCAATGGGGTTGTACCCCTATTTTACTCCTATACAGAAAGTCGCAGGAAATAAAGTCAAGGTTGACGGCAAAGATATGATCATGGTCGGGTCGAACAACTACCTGGGTCTAATCGACCACCCTAAGGTGATGAAGGCAGCTCAGGATGCAGTGGACAAATATGGTGTAGCGACTTGCGGCTCGAGATTTTTGAACGGCACTCTTGACCTTCATGTGGAGCTGGAGGAGAGGCTGGCCAAATTTACAAAAAAAGAAGCAGCCCTTACTTTCAGCACCGGCTTTCAGACCAATCAGGGGATAATATCCACCCTGGTCGGAAAAGGGGAGACGATCATAACTGATAAGATGATTCACGCCAGTATCGTCGATGCCTGCCGGCTGTCTCGCGGAAATGTCCATAAGTTCAAGCACAATGACATGGAGGACCTGGAAGAGCGGATTTCTTCCCTGGAAAAGGAAATGGGAAAATTGATCATCGTGGATGGAGTATTCAGCATGGAAGGCGACCTGGCCAACCTGCCTGTGGTTGTAAAGCTGGCTAAAAAGTACAATGCCAGGTTGATGGTGGATGATGCCCACGGCATAGGAGTCATGGGGAAGAACGGCAGAGGCACAGCTGAACATTTCGGAGTGGAAGGTGATGTGGATTTGATCATGGGCACTTTCAGCAAGTCTTTTGCCTCTTTGGGCGGGTTCGTCGCCGGAGAGAAGAAAGTCATATCCTATATCAAGCATTTTGCCCGGGCTTTGATCTTCAGCGCCAGCATAACTCCTGCCTCAGTGGCGGCGGTCTTGGCCTCGCTTGACATTATCGAGAATGAGCCGGAGCGAAGAGAAAGATTGTGGAAGATCACTCAAAAAATGAAGACCGGGTTTCAAACCATGGGCTACAAAACCGGACCCACGGAAACGCCGATTATTCCCTTGATCATCGGGACGGATGAGCTGACTTTTATGCTCTGGAGGCTTGTCAAAGATGAAGGGATTTTCACCAACCCGGTGATTTTCCCGGCTGTTCCCCAAGGCCAGTCTTTGATCCGGACCAGCTATTCGGCTACCCATACCGACGAGGAGCTTGATACGGTGCTGGCGGTTTTTGAGAAATGCGGCAAACAATTGGGTATAATAAAATAAGATGGAAAGGCTGATAAAGACCAGAGCTTGAATAAAGTGTCTGGTCATTTCAATTTGAGTCAGTTGGTGTGATTAAAATGAGAAAAAAAACCTTTATGATTTTTTGTGTTGTGTTTGTGGTCTGTTTTTTCTTTTCCTCGATAGAGGGCTCTGTACCCCTCCTTCCTTTGGACCAGGTAAAAGCGGGGATGAAAGGAAAGGGAAGGAGCGCTTTCAAGGGAGATCAGATAGAGGAATTTGATGTCGAGATCATTGGGGTGCTCACCAATGTCGGGCCGAAAAGGAACATCATCCTGGCCAGGCTCAAAGGAGGAATATTAGGAGAGACTGGAGTTATCTCCGGGATGAGCGGGAGCCCGGTCTATATCGACGGCAAGCTCGTCGGGGCTATTGCTTACAGCTTTGGAACATTTATCAAAGAGCCCATCGCAGGAATCACTCCCATAACGGAAATGATGTCCATATCGGAGGAGAGACCTCAGGGTTCCACTTACTCCCCGCAGGTTCCGGTGAAAAAGTATCTGACTCTGAACGAGCTTTTCGACTTGAACAAAGAAATTTTTCATCCCAGGGCTTCTTTTCTTTCTGAAGGGAAAGATTTGACGCCTTTGAGTGTTCCCCTTGTATTCAGGGGGTTTTCTTCCTCTGTCTTCGAACAGTCCAAACCTTATTTTTCAAGACTTGGTTTTGTTCCTGTCATGGGCGGGCCTTCAGTTCAGGCTGCGGAAAAGATCTCACCCCCTGACCTCACTCTCCAGGAGGGTGGGCCTGTGGCTATTCAATTAGTCAGCGGGGATTTGGACATCTCCGGGGTAGGCACTGTCACCTATATTGACGGCAACAACGTCCTGGCTTTTGGCCATTCTCTTTACAACTTGGGTGCGGTGGACTATGCCATGACCAAAGCTAAGATTCTTACGGTGGTTCCCAGTCTGATGTCCTCGTTCAAGATGGCAGTAGCGGATAACCTTATTGGCAAGTTCACCCAAGATAGAGTCTCAGGGCTTTTGGGCGAGTTGGGGAAAGTGCCGCGGCTTATTCCTGTGAACATTAAAATGATTGACCCCAACGGCGAGGTCAAAGATTACAAGTTGAATGTCGTCAACGATAAAATCTTGACTCCCTTTCTCATCAATGTCTCGTTGGGAAGTGTCCTGACTACAGAAGAGAGAACCATCGGTGATCTTTCACTCGGGCTCCTGGGGAATATCTATCTGGAAAACGGGATGAGCGTCCGTCTCGAAGACCTGTTCTCCGGACAATTTGATGCATCTGTGGTGAACCTTTCGGGCCTTCTCACAGCCGTGGTTTACTTCTTGACCAATAATGAATTCGAGGAATTGGGGATTCACCGTATAGACCTGGGAGTGAGAGCTTTTGAAGAAGTCAAGTTCTCTAATCTGGAAAAAGTCTGGCTGGATAAATACGATGGTTCGCCCGGCGAGAGTATCAATGTAGAGATCAATTACCGGACATTCGGAGGAGAAATCCACACTGAAAAAGGAAGCATAACCATCCCCAACCTGCCTGCTGGCTCTGAATTTCAGCTTGTGGTTGCCGATGCGGCGACAATGGGTCAGATTGAAATGAGTCAGTACAGAGTCACGAGTTTTGTTCCCAGGAGTTTGGATCAGCTCATCCGAATGTTGAGCAACCTCAGGAAAAATAACCGCATCTACATTAAGATTATTGCTTCCAAACCTGGCATATTTTTAAAAGGCGAGGAGATGCCAAATTTGCCTGTGACCATGAAATCCATGTTTGCTTCTCCCCGCGCGGCGGCTTCTTCGCCTGTTGAGATCAATAAATCTACTCTTATGGAGTACCATCTGCCCATTCCGTATGTTTTCAGGGGGGCGGTCGTGATTCCGATTAAAATAAAGAAATAGGAGAGGAATAGAATGAAAAGAACACGTGTTCCTGTCTTAGTGATGATAGTTTGTTTGGCTCAAGCTCTGCTGGGTGTTGTTCCGCAGAAATGGGAGATCCGCAACAAGGACGACTTTTTGAAAGGCAAGTTTGATGGAGTCTCGGTGTCGGATGAAGGTGTTCTTTTTCTCTCTCCTAAAGAAGAGGCGATCATGGGGCCTGCCGAGGAATTCTACCTCTCCCTTCTTGTGACCCAGGCAGGAGAGATATTCCTCGGAACCGGACACGGAGGAAAAATCTACAAGATCGATAAAAACGGAAGGGTAGAGCTGTATTTTCAGGTCCCGGAGATGGATGTGTCCTGTCTTGCTCAGGACAGGAAAGGAAATCTCTATGTGGGGACCTCTCCTAACGGAAAGATCTATAAGATCACCGAGAAAGGCAAAGGCGAGCCTTTTTTCAACCCTATGGAAAAATACATATGGGACCTGGTTTATGGTGAGAAAGGAGTTTTACTGGCAGCGGTCGGCGAGAACGGTGGAATTTACGAGATAAACTCAGAAGGAGAAGGGAGGCTGATTTTGAGAACAGAGGATAATCATTTTCTCTGCCTCAAAGAAGACCTGAACGGAGATCTTTTAGCGGGAACAGGTGGAAAAGGCCGTGTTTACAGGCTTTCCCGAGGCAGGCTGACTTCTCTTCTCTTTGAATCCCCCTTTGAGGAGATAAAAAGCATCGCTCTGGATAAAGAAGGGAATGTTTATGTTGCAGCCAGCGGCAGAGTTGTCAGCCTTAAAGAAGAAACGGAGCTTCCTGTTGGAATAAGGGCAGCAACTGAAGTGAGCATCACGGTCACTCCGACTCCGGCGCAGCCGAAGGAGATCACGTCCTTGGGCCAGAAGGAACCGAGCGCTCTCTTCAAGCTCAATCCTCAAGGGATTGCGGAAAAGCTCTGGGAATCTGATGATGAACTGATTTACAGCTTATTGTGGAAGGAAGAAGAAAGAGAGCTTATTTTTGGAACAGGGGACAAGGGCAGGCTCTACTCGGTGGATGGTGACAACAAGATTTCCCTTCTCCTCCAGAAAAATTCTGCCCAGGTCTATGGGCTTTTTCCTTTTGGCTCGAAGACATATGTCCTTTCTAATAATCCTTCAAGCTTGACCGCCCTTTACCCTGACCAGGTACTCAGCGGAGAATATCTGAGCGAGGTTATTGATGCCTATACCATTTCCTCCTGGGGAATGATGGAGTGGGAAGCGGAGGTTCCTTCGGGGTGTAATCTTCAGTTGCAAACAAGAAGTGGAAATTCCAGCCGACCCAATATGACTTGGAGTGATTGGTCGCCGCCCTACCAGAAAAAGGAAGGAGAAAAGGTTCTCAGTCCCAAAGCCCGTTACCTCCAGTTCAAAGTCATGCTCAAGTCCCAGTCCGGAAAAACTTCCCCTTTACTGCAGAAACTCTCTTTTGTTTACCTGCAGACAAACCTGGTGCCGAAAATCACTCGATTAACGCTGCTCCCGGCCAATCAGGTTTTTCTCAAACCGCCCATCCAGGAAGAAACAATCTTGGGGGTTGACGAGGATTATTCCGCGCAGGCTAAAGACAAGGACAAAGAAAAGGCTTTTCTCGTTCCGAAAGAAGAAGAAAGAAAAGGATTCCAAACAGTTATCTGGGATGCCGTAGATGAGAATGGAGACAGCCTTATTTATTCCATCCTGATCAAGAAGGAGGATGAGGCTGAATGGCGGGTTTTGAAGGAGAATTGGGAGGAACAGATATATGCTTTTGACACCCTGTCCTTTCCGGATGGAGCTTATGTATTGAAAGTCACAGCCTCCGACCTTCCGTCCAATCCGCCAGGGATGCAGTTGAGAACCGAGAAGATAAGCCGTCCAATGACCATCGACAATTCGCTTCCCGTTATCAAAAGCTTCAAAGCAGACAGAGATAAGACTAAACTGGTCGTTAGTTTTTCCGCCGAAGATTCCATCTCTTCCATCAAAGAAGTGAAGTACCTCATCAGACCCGATGAGTGGAAGACCATTTTTCCTCTGGATGGAATATGTGATTCGAAACAGGAGAGTTTCAAGATAACTGTTATCCTGCCCTCCCAGTTCGATAACATGATAACAGTCAAGGTCACTGATAGCCACGGAAACATCGGGGTCCACAGGGCGACTTTTTAGCCGAGACTCACTCCAGCTGTCCTAACTCATTAATTCAGCACATTCATTAATTCAGCACATCCATAATGTAATTGCGAGCGAAGCGTGGCAATCTTCTATGATGATGTGACCTCTTAATTAAAAAGCATTTTTCTTAGGGGATTGCTTCACTTTGTTCGCAATGGGCATATTATTTAATGCGTTTATGTTAGGATTTGCTCTTCACTCTTTCCAGGTATTTATCGTCTCTGGTGTCGATACGAATAATATCCCCTTCTTTGATGAACTGGGGGACATTGATTGTGATCCCTGTTTCCAGCTCTGCGGGTTTGCTGCTTGCAGATTGGGTGGCTCCCTTGAGGAAGGGCGCGGTTTTGACCACTTTCAAATCTATGGTCAAAGGGGGTTCGATCCCGACCGGATTTCCCTCGTGTATCTCGATGAGAAAGATAACATTGGGAATGAGGTAATTGACCTCGTCGCCGATGATGTCCTCGGAGAGTTTGATCTGCTCATAGTTCTCAAGGTTCATGAAAATAAAATCCTCTCCGCTCTGATAGAGGAATTCCATCTCGATTTTTTCAAGATAGGCCTGTTCCACCTTGTCCTTGGAGCGGAACCTGTAGTCGTGGAGCGCCTGGTCTCTCAGGTTGCGGAGTTTCGTCTGCATCAAGGCCTGTCCTTTGCCAGGGGTGATGTGAGTCGCCTCCAGCACTTTGTATATTTCGCCCTCGACTTTTATCACCATGCCTTTTCTGATCTGGGTGGCGTTGATCATTGTTCCTCCTCAGTCTGGATTGAATTCGGACCTCTGGTCATACAGCTGTTTTTCCTGTATATGAATAGTGGATGGGGATGGAAAGCGTTCTTCTGAGCGCACGAAAAATCAAGGATGGAAAAGAGTCAGGGTGCGGTTGGCGTAAGGTTTTCTGGCTCATTCCTTCGGGACTTCTCCTTATTCTCTCCTGACTCCGTCTGCGATTCGAACCACATGCACCTCAGCTCCTGTCTTTTCTAATGCCTCGGCGACGCGTTCAGCCTTCTCAGGAGCATAGGCAAACATGCATCCCCCTCCTCCGGAGCCGTTCGTCTTTGCGCCCAGAGCTCCCGCCTTAAGCGAGGCTTCTATCATCTGTTCGATTTTGGGAGTAGAGATCCGGATGTAATCTCTGAGGACTTCATGCTGTCTGGATAGCAGCTGACCGAATTGGGCATGGTCAAAGGCCTCTGACTCAAAAAGGGCTCTTCCTTTTGCGGTCAAATCCCGGGTGAGAAGAGTCCCCTTCAGAAGTCTTTTGACATCCGGCGGGAGTTTTTCCATCTCATCCCTTTCTCTCTGGGTGACAGGACTTTTCAGGTTGAACCCGTCTATCTTTTTCTGGAGACTGGCGGTTCCTTCGAGGACATGCTTTTTTATGTATCCCAGCATTCCGGTTGTATCCTTTTTCTGGAGGGAGTCAGCAAGAACGAATTCCATCAGAGGATTTTTCAACCTTTTGACTTTCAGGGCTTCCCCAAAATCGATGGTGATCACACCTCCCAGGGCAGAGGAGAAATGGTCCATTTTTCCTCCAGGCTCCTTGAATTCGGCCACTTCGGTCAAAAAGGCCATTTCCGCGATCTCCTCCGCGTTGTCGGCCCGGTCATCTCCAGCCGCTTCCAGGAGAAATTTTACCCAGGCTACGACCAGAGCAGATGAGCTGGCTGTTCCTGAATTGATGGGGATGGTTCCCTTAACGAGGCAGTCCCATCCTGAGGGAAAGACGATGCCCTGCCTTCTCAGGACATTGACGCCGCTCTTCAAGTAATCTCTTTCTCTGGTGTATTCTAGCTCGCTTTCAAGGGAGAATTCTTCCTTATCGCGGATATCCGGAAGGTCGATGTTGATGAGCTTATCCTCTCTTTTTGTCCCGCTTATGGAAATTCTCAGGTTGATTGCCGCAGCAATGATGGGCAGGCCGAAGTAGTCCTGGTGTTCGCCGAACAGACAGACTCTGCCGGGAGATGAAACTCTGAGCGTTTCTTCTTTCATGACTTTTTATTATCCAACATGCGCAAAAACTGTCAATCAATTTTTCTTGCTCGAAGTCAGAATCCAGCAAAATGAATTTGCTTGGAAGGAGAGGAAGCGGCGCCGCACTTGTCCATTAGGTCAGATGTTTCCCCTATCACGGATAAAAAGATGCTTACCCGGTTCGGCTAAAATTTGATTTTACTGTACATTTTATTTATAAAGGACTTTGACTTTACTCATTGGTGAAGAGGATGATCGAGATCTGCTTTTTAGGGACAGGCGGCTCTGTGGCCACCAAGGAGAGGGATAACACGTCTTTTCTCATCCGGCATGATGAAGACCTTATCTTGTTCGACTGCCCGGGAAGTGTCTTCCAGAAGATCAAAAGGTTTGACTTTGACCCCAGGGAGGTGGCCACGATCCTGATGACCCATACCCACCCCGACCATGTTTACGGGCTGCCCTCTCTGGTCCACAGCCTGATGCTGGATGAGGGTCTCATCCGGCTCTATGGCTCGGCTGAGACCATCGGTTTCTGTGAAGACCTCCTGGATTTATTCCGTTTGCGGGAGAAGAGGATCAAGACCAGAGTGGACTTGATCCCTCTAAAGTCTGGAGAGAGCTTTCGGCTGAACGGGTCTTTATCCTGTCTGACCGTCAAAGTACCTCACAATCCTTCCTCCTTGGCTTATCACCTGCGCTTCGATAGCGAGGGTAAGGACCTGGTCTACTCGGGAGATACGCCCTGTTTCCCGCCTCTCTTCGAGGAAGCCGCAGGCAAAGACTGTCTCATCCACGACTGCAGCGCTCCGTTCCGCTTTTTCGAGGAGTATCCCTCCTTGTACACCATGCATACTCATTCCCTCGAGCTGGGGGAGCAGGCGCAGAAATGCGGCGTCAAATGCCTCATTCCCTGTCATTTTTTCGGGGAGCTGGATTTTTCTCTCCAGGAAGTGGAGGAGGAGATCAGGAAGAACTACACAGGCAGGCTGGTCATCCCCCAGGATTTTGAAAGATTAACTCTATGATAAGAAGTGGGATTTGGAGAATAGACGGAAGAGGAGGAACGGGTGAAAGGATTCAGGCTCATTTTTTCGGGATTGATTATTTCTGTTATCCTCTCCTGCTGGTTGAGCCCGGGAGGAGAAATGGCTGACCTCGTTTTACTCAACGGGACTGTCTGGACGGTCAATCCCAGCCAGCCGTGGGCAGAGGCTGTGGCGGTGAAGGGAGGCCGGATTCTGGAAGTCGGCTCCTCCCGGACCATAAAAAAGCTCGCCGGCACCAGGACAGAAGTCGTCGACCTGAAAGGAGACCTGGTCCTTCCCGGCTTCATCGACAGCCACACTCATTTTCTTGACGGCGGGTTTTCCCTTTTGAGCATCCGCCTGCGGGACGCTCGGAGCCGGGAGGATTTTATCTCCAGGATAAGGGATAAGGCTAAGAAGATGGAAAAGGGGGAGTGGATCCTCAATGGAAACTGGGACCACCAATCCTTTGACCCTCCTGAGCTGCCGAACAGGGATTGGATCGATGCGGTAACTCCCGACAACCCGGTATTCGTCAACCGCCTGGACGGGCACATGGCCCTTGCCAACAGCCTGGCCTTGAGGATCGCTGGAGTCACCAAGAATACTCCTTCCCCGGCCGGCGGTGAGATCCTCAAGGATTCCGAGACAGGCGAGCCCACAGGGATATTGAAGGATGCGGCCCTGGACCTGGTGGCGGAGAATATCCCGGAGCCTTCGCTTAAGGCCAAATTGAGAGCCGCTGAGGTCGCTCTGCGACACGCGGCTGAATGCGGAGTAACCTCTGTGCATGACATGGCCTCTGCCGAGAATCTCGAAGTCTACCAGGAGTTCCTGAGGAATAAAAAGCTGACTGCCCGGCTCTATGTTTATATCCCTATCACCGAGGTCGAGGTTTATTCCCGGCTCAGGTTGAAAACACCTTTCGGGAATGATTTTCTCAAGATCGGAGGACTCAAGGGATTTGTCGACGGGTCGCTGGGCTCGTCGACCGCTTTATTCTTCGAGCCTTATGCCGATGACCCTGACATGACCGGTCTGTTTCATTCCCAGATGTACCCCCAGGGAATCATGGAACGGAGGATCATGGAAGCGGACAGAGCCGGCCTGCAGGTGGCCATACATGCCATCGGCGACAAAGCCAATCATGCTCTACTCGACATCATGGAGAAGATCATCGCTCGGAACGGAGAGAGGGACAGGCGCTGGCGCATCGAGCACGCTCAGCATCTTCTCCCCGGGGACATCGAACGCATCGCCAGGCTCGGGATCATCGCCTCGGTCCAGCCGTATCATGCCGTGGATGACGGCCGTTGGGCGGAGAGCAAGATCGGCAGGGAAAGATGCCGGACCACCTATGCCTTTCAGTCCCTCCTTGAAAGAGGGACGGTCCTTGCCTGTGGTTCGGACTGGACTGTGGCTCCCCTCGATCCGCTGAGCGGGATCTATGCTGCGGTGACGAGGCGGACGCTGGACGGGAAAAATCCTGAAGGGTGGTTTCCCGAGCAGAAGATTTCGCTGGAGGAGGCTGTCAAAGGATACACGCTTAACGGAGCTTTTGCCGAGTTCTCAGAGGCTTATAAGGGCTCCATAGAGGCTGGAAAACTCGCTGACCTGGCGGTCCTCACCCGGAATATCTTCGCTGTGCCACCCGAGGAGATTCTGAACACCAAAGTCAAAATGACCATATTTAACGGAGAGATCGTTTACAGGGAATAACGGACACAGATGATTTATCTTTATTTTGCCGCTCTCATCGCCGCCTTCGCCCTGCTGTTCAAGTCCGCAAGTTTTTTTGTGGATGGGGCCTCCGGGATTGCCAGGATCCTGAACGTTTCGAAGATGGTCATCGGGATCGTGCTGGTCGGTATGGCCACGACAGCTCCGGAATTTTTTGTCTCGGTCATCTCGGCCTTTCTGCGCAAGCCCGAGTTTGCCCTGGGCAACGCGGTCGGCTCCGTCATCTGCGATGACGGGATCGCCCTGGCTCTGGCCGCTCTCCTGGCACCGGCGGCCATTCTTGTGAACTGCCGGATGCTGAGGGTAGTCGGCGTTTTTCTTCTGGCCATAGATATCCTGGCCTATATCCTGGCCAGGAATGGCACCATCGGGCGTCTGGAAGGCGGCTTTTTCGTCCTGATCTTGGCTGTCTATTACGTTTTTCTCCTCCGAAGAAAGGAGCTCAGGTTCGAGCAGGACAGCCAGGGAAACACAGGCGCCGAAAAGGAGCGGGAAGGAATTTCCTTATCGGATAGGTCCCTTTTGAAAAGTCTGATGCTCCGTTTCATCCTGGGGCTGGCAGGCGTCATCGCCACCAGCTACATCGTGGTCTGGGCAGCCAGGCATATCGCTGAATATTTTTCCCTCTCCGAGACCATCATCGGGTTGCTTGTCCTGGCCATCGGAACCTCCCTCCCGGAGATCAGCACCTGTATAACAGCCGCGATAAAAGGAGAGGGCGAGATCGCTGTCGGGGACATCATCGGAGCGGACATCCTCAATGTCCTCTGGATCATAGGCGTTTCTGCGGTCGTCAACCCTATAAAGGTGGAATTGAAGGTGATGAACTTCAGCTTCCCTTACATGATCCTGATCGTGCTGGTCATGCTGGTATCCATGAGGATCCGCTGCCGCCTGGGGAAAATCAAAGGCTTGATCCTTTTGGGTCTTTACGCACTCTATGTGTTCCTGGCTCTCAAGCTCTTCACCTAGAATTGAATGATTCCTCTTTCTTTGACATTTTTTCGTTAATTCTTGCCCTCGCTTAACGAACTTGGTAATATATTCTGTTTCCAATCGGCAGGAGGAAAGCATGAACATTGGAGTGATGAACGAAAGCTGTAAGATCGAGAATAGAGCCGGTTTGAGTCCGAGCGGAGCCTCTTTATTGGTGGAGAACGGGCATACGGTCTATGTTCAAGCAGGATCTGGATTGAAAGCCGGGTACACGAACGAAGAGTACAGTGATCTTGGCGCTGAAATAGTGTTCACCAAGGATGAGGTGTTTGGCCGTTCTGATCTCGTGCTTAACATTTCTCCTCTCAACGATGAAGAATGCAAGCTTGTTAAGAAGGACCAGGTCTTATTCGGGTTTCATCATCTGGCTGTTTCCCGGAAATGCCATATCGAGGAGCTTCTTAAGAAAAACGTCAGTATAATCGGTTATGAAATCATCCAAGAAGAAGACGAGTCTCTTCCTTTTATAGAGAGCCTGAGTGAGATTGCAGGCCAGATGTGCCTGGCTATTTCAGCTCAGTATCTCCAGACCAGCCAGGGCGGACGGGGCATCATTATCGGAGGTGTTGTCACTGTTCCTCCCGCGACTGCTGTGGTGATCGGAAGCGGTGTCCTTGCCAGGAGTGCGGTGAAGAGCCTGCTTGGAGCCGGAGCGCACACGATCGCTCTGGGCCGGTACATGGACAGGTTGAGAGAGCTCGAAGAGATGACTTCTGGGAGATTGATCACTCTTTTTGCCAGCAAATACAACCTGGCCCGGATGGCAAGAATCGCGGATATCCTCATTGGAGCCGTTCTTCGTCCCGGCGAGAGGGCACCGATCATGATAACACGGGATATGGTCAAGACCATGAAGAAAGGTTCTCTCATCATTGATCTGGCCATCGACCAGGGTGGCTGCATCGAAACCAGCCGGCTGACCACCCTCGAACAGCCGATATTCGTTGAAGAAGGCATTATTCATTACTGCGTCCCCAATATCACTTCTGCTGTGAGCCGGACTTCCACTAAAGTCTTATCCAACCTGGTTGCGCCAATCCTGCTTCAGATAGGAGAGATGGGGATCAAACAGACTCTGCGCACAAACCAGGCCTTGGCGAATGGGGTCTATGTCTTCAACGGGAAGATAGCTAAGAAAAATATTGCGGAGAGATTTAATCTTGAGTATAAGGATATTCTTTCTTCTTTGAAAGGCTGATCGAGATGGAGAGAGAGCGCAAAGAATTTATGGTTGATCAAAGAGAGCTGATCCATATTCTTCATGAAGTCCAGAATCATTACGGGTACATCCCCCCACAGGCCATATCGCAGATTTCCAGGAAGTTGAGGATTTCAGAAAGTGAGATTTTTGGCGTGTTGACCTTTTATAAAGCCTTCACTCTTCATCCCCGTGGCGAGCACCTGATCACGATATGCATGGGAACCGCCTGTCATGTGAGAGGAGCCCCGATGATACTGGATGAGTTCAAGAGGAAATTAGGGGTAGAGCCCGGAGAGACGACCGGTGACAATCAGTTCACCCTGGAAACCGTGAATTGTGTGGGCGCCTGCGCTTTAGGCCCAATCGCTATTGGCGACGGCGAGTATCACGGTCAGATGAAAACCAGAGACGTGGATAAGATTATCGAAGACCTCAAGCCAAAAAAAGGAAAGTCAGCGAAGAATGAATGAATTTAACGCCACTCATTTAGACAAGATAAGAGACGAGATTTCTGACTCGCGGAAGAAGCAAAAAACATGTATCACGATCTGTGGGGGAACAGGTTGTCATGCCTACGGATGTTTGAAAGTCGCCGAGGCGTTTAAAGAGGAGATTCGGAAGCAGAAGCTCCAGGATAGTGTGGAGGTGAGGACGACCGGATGTCACGGCTTTTGTGAAAGGGGGCCGATAGTCGTTATCCAACCTGAGGGAATATTTTATCAGAGGATAAAACTCAGCGATATCAATGAAGTCATTTCGGAAACGATCATCAACAAAAAGGTCATCAATAGACTCCTCTACGTGGATCCCCGGACAAACAAAGAGATAATCCTTGAGAAGGACGTTCCCTTCTACAAGAAACAGAAGCGTATCGTATTCAGCAATAACGGGTTTATCGATCCCACGGATATCAGAGATTATATCGCCCTGGGAGGCTACAGGGCACTGACCAAGATCCTCTTTGATATGACATCCGAAGAGGTCATCGAAGAGATCAAAGCCTCTGGATTGAGAGGCCGGGGAGGAGCCGGTTTTCTGACCGGAAAAAAATGGGAGATCTGCCGTGAATCCAATTCTCATCTGAAGTATGTTATCTGCAACGCAGACGAAGGAGACCCGGGAGCCTACATGGACCGGAGTCTTTTGGAAGGCAATCCTCACAGCGTGATCGAAGGAATGATCATCGGAGCCTATGCCATCGGTGCTTCAGAAGGCTTTATCTATGTGCGGATGGAGTACCCGCTGGCTGTGAAAAACGTGACCATCGCCCTGGAACAGGCGAGAAAGTTTGGCTTGTTGGGCAAGTCCATTCTTGGGTCCGAGTTCCAGTTTGATATCCATATTTTCAAGGGAGCAGGTGCCTTTGTTTCCGGCGAGGAAACTTCTCTGATGGCCTCGATCGAGGGAAGGCGTGCTTTCCCGAGGCAGAGACCTCCCTTTCCGGCTCAGGAAGGCCTGTGGGGAAAGCCGACGAACATCAACAATGTGGAGACATGGGCCAATGTTCCCTATATCATCAACAACGGAGCTGAATGGTACTCCGGGATAGGGACGAAAGGAAGCAAGGGGACAAAGATCTTCTCTCTGGTCGGTAAGATCAACAACACCGGCCTGGTCGAGGTCCCGATGGGAATGACCCTGAAGGAGATCATTTATGCCATCGGAGGGGGGGTCAAAAATCATAAGAAATTCAAAGCCGTCCAGACAGGCGGGCCCTCCGGAGGATGCATCCCGGCGGATATGCTTGATCTGCCCATCGATTTTGAGACGCTGACCAAAGCCGGTTCGATGATGGGCTCTGGCGGGATGATCGTGATGGATGAGGACACCTGTATGGTGGATGTGGCCCGGTATTTTCTCGATTTCACGCAACAAGAATCCTGCGGAAAATGCGTGCCCTGCCGGATCGGGACCAGGCAGCTGGTGGAGATTCTGACCCGGATCACCAAGGGCGAGGGTCAAGAAGAAGACATAGACAGGTTAGAAGACCTGGCCAGGACAATCAAAGCAGGTTCTCTTTGCGGCCTGGGGCAGACAGCGCCCAATCCCGTTTTGACCACGCTCAGGTATTTCAAGGATGAGTACGAAGCCCACATCAGGGACAAAAACTGTCCCGCTCTGGTCTGCAAGGAGCTCATTATTTATCATATTGAACCGCAAAAATGTGTCGGCTGCCTCCTTTGCCTGAAGAATTGTCCGGTTGAGGCCATAAGCGGTGAACGGAAAAAGGTCCATGTGATCGATCAGGATCTGTGCATCAAGTGTGGAGCATGCTTTGATGTCTGTCCTCCCAAAGTTCAGGCCGTCTCCAAGTACACAGGGAAGAAGAGAGACAGGATCCTGCAAAAACCATCTGAGAAAAGAGTTCAAAAATGAAGATCACTATAGATGGAAAAACGATCGAGCTGGAAGAGAGAAAGACTGTTTTAGAGGTGGCCCGGCAAAACGGAATATACATTCCTTCTCTGTGTGACCATCCCCGATTGACTCCCTTTTCCGGCTGCCGGCTGTGTATCGTCCAGATAAAAGGAAGAAAGGGATATCCCCCTTCCTGCAGCACTCTTGTTGAAGACAGCATGGAGGTCGTGACCAAGTCCCCGGGCCTTCAGAAGTTGAGGGAGGAAATTTTGGAGTTGATCCTTGCTGAGCATCCGAATGCCTGTCTCATATGCAGCGAAAAAGAGAAGTGTGATGAGTATAAATCCACGATCCGCAAGGTGGGAGAGACAACCGGGTGCGTGCTCTGTCCGAATAATGGCCGCTGCGAGCTTCAAGATGTGGTCGATGCCTTGAAGGTAGATAGAGTCAGGTTCCCTTCCCTTTACAGAAACCTGGAGATCAAAAAAAGCGATCCCTTCTTTGACCGCAATTATAATCTCTGTATTCTCTGCGGAAGGTGTGTCAGGATCTGTCAGGAAGTGAGAGGCGCATCCACCTTAGCCTTCGCCTACAGGGGTTCCCAGGCTGTTGTGGGCACTGTGCTCGACAAGCCCCATCTTGAATCGGGCTGCCAGTTTTGCGGAGCCTGTGTGGATGTCTGTCCCACTGGGGCCTTGAGCGAAAGAGCTTTGAAATACGAGTTGTTGCCTGAAGAGAAAGCTGTGACAATCTGTCCTCTCTGCAGCATGGGCTGTGAGCTTGAAGTGCAGGTAAGAGAGGGCAGGATCCTGAGCACAAAGCCCTCCGATCAGGGTGTGGTCAATCAAGGTCAGGCATGTGTGAAGGGACGATTCTTGATAAGAGATATCGTCCACAGCCCCAGTCGAATTCTCAAGCCGATGATCAGAGTCCAGAAAAAGCTGGAAGAGGTGAGTTGGGATCAGGCTCTCGATTTTGTAGCTCAGAGGCTGAAGAGATACAAAGGCAGGGAAGTGGCTTTCGTTTCGTCCTCCCAGACGTCCTGCGAAGATAATTTCCTGTTCCATAAATTTGCCCGCGAGGCCTTGAAAACAGAGAATATATGGAATCCTGCAGGTTTCTCTCCTCTGTCTCTTTTCTCGGAGATGGTCAGAGAAAACGGCCTCGATTCAGGATTGAATTTCCGGATCAGTGACCTCTCCAAAGCAAAGGTCATTTTCCTTGTCGGAGCTGACCTGCCTGTTTCCCATCCGATAATCTGGCTGGAACTGTTGAAAGCAGTAAGGGCGGGTGCGAAATTTATCCTGGTCAGCCCCATCGCCTATGCCCTCAACCGGTACGCAGCGAAGTGGCTTCAGGTCAAGCCGGGCACCGAGTATCATCTGTTTAACTGCCTTTCCAAGGTTCTTCTTGGAAATGAAGAAGGCGAGAAAGCGGATATTCCCCAAGGACTGGACGCCCTGAAAAAAACTTTGGCAGAGATCGACCTGTCCCAATCTATAAAAATAACAGGAATAGAAGAAGAGGAGCTGGAAGAGACGACCGATCTTCTCATGAGTGCGGGTCCTGCGGCGTTCCTCTTCGGCATGGGACTGGCTCAAGGTCAGAACAGCAGCGCGGGCCTGGCCGCGCTCTGGAATCTTGCCCGAGTGAGAGAGGCCCAGATATTCCCTCTTGGGCTGGAAAACAACCTGAGGGGAGCATTGGAAGCAGCTCGGAATTCGTCTGCAAAAGGCTCCGCCTTCAATCTTGCTTTCCACGCCGCTCTTCCAGCGGACATCAAAGCTCTCTATCTGACTGGGCCTCTGCCCGGTTTAGAAAAGACCAAACTCGAGTTTCTCGTGGTCCAGGACAGCTTCATGAACGAGAACACAGAAAAAGCGGATGCAGTGCTTCCGGCAACCACGTTTGCTGAGACCGAGGGGACGTTCATCAACGCCGAAGGAAGAGTATTGAAGTTCGTCAGAGTCATTGAGCCTCAAGGAGAGGCCAAGCCAGACTGGTGGATAATCTCTCAACTCGCTCAGAAAATGGGAAAAGAGGATTTCAGGTTTAAAGATGCTTCAGCCGTCATGAAAGAGATGAGTAAAGCCATCCCCGGTTTTTCAAAGATGCTCCCGGCTTCCCTTGAGAACGACAGAGAAGTTTTCATCGAGGAGGAAGTGAAAGGAGAAAAAAAGCCGGTTCTCCCTCTGACCGACCCTCCTCATGCAGTGGCAGGCAAGAAATACCCCTTTCTCATGTTCCTGGATTACAGCCTGGATTACTACCGGAATCTCAACCTCTGCCAGGAGATCAGAGGGATGAGCCTGATCAGGGATTCAAGATGGATCAAGATTTCACCTGAGGATGCGAAAAAATTGGGATTAATGGATGGAGAGAAGCTGGCTGTTGACTCAACAGCGGGAAAAGTCGCAGGCCTGGTCAAGATATCAGAGGCTGTCCCTCAAGGAATGGTCGTTGCCAGTTTTCTCTGGAATGAGGAGGAAGATTTTTCACGGGAAAAGCTTTTTTCTGCGCAGGGAAATCCCTTTATGAGTATCCTGCCCGTGAACATAAAGAGAGGAATGTGATGGCCAAGATCTTACAGAGAGAGCGGTTGGTCCCCAATATCCATCTTATTGAGATCCACTCTCCTGAGATAGCAAGGAAATGTCAACCCGGTCAGTTCGTTATTGTCATGCCGGATGAGAAAGGAGAGCGGATCCCTCTGACGATTGCGGATTGGAATAGGGACAAAGGCACCGTCACCTCTGTCTTCATGGTTGTGGGGACATCGACCCATAAGCTCTCTCTTCTCAAGGCTGGAGATGAAGTCCCTGTGTTCGTCGGACCATTAGGCAGGCCTTCGAAAATTGAGAAATTCGGGACGGTTCTATGCGCAGGAGGCTGCTTCGGAATTGCGGCCATCTATCCCATCGCTCGAGCCCTGAAAGAAGCGGGAAACAAGGTGATCACCCTCTTGGATGTTAAGGCGAATTATCTTCTTTACTGGGAAGACAGGTTAAAAGCGGTGAGTGATAAATTTGTTGTCTCATCGCGGGACAGCTTCTTTAACTGTAAAGATTATATACCTCGTGTCCTCGGAGACATCCTGAAAAAAGAGAAGAAAGTCGACCGGGTGATCTCAGTCGGCTGCACTTACTTGATCTACACCTGTTCTGAGGCCACCAGGCCCAAAGGGATAAGAACCATTGTCAGCCTCAATCCCATCATGGTGGACGGGACAGGAATGTGCGGAGCCTGCCGGGTGACCATAGGCGGCAAGACAAAGTTCGCCTGTGTGGACGGTCCTGATTTTGACGGGCATCAGGTGGACTGGGAAGAACTGTTCACCCGGAGAAAATCCTATTTTGAGGATGAGATAGATTCCCTGAATTACTGGGAAAAGATAAACTTTCCTTAACCCTTGAATGATGAATGGTCCATGATTGAAAGAGTGAAAGATGGCGGATAAAAAAGAGTTGGCTCCTGAGCTGAAGGAAATGCTCAAGGAAGAATACAGCCAGGAATGGCGAAAAGAACTGCGCAAGTCGATCCCTGCGAAAGAAAGGATGAAAATTTCGCGCAAGAAGATGCCTGAGCGGTCTCCGGAAGTCAGAAACCAGGATTTCAATGAAGTGAACCTGGGATTGCCCGCCCAGCTGGCTAGGGAAGAAGCCAAGAGGTGTCTGGATTGCGCTAACCCCCAGTGTGTGCTGGGATGTCCGGTGGGCATTGACATTCCCTCGTTCATAAAGCTCATAGAGATCGGCGATTTTACCAAAAGCGTCCGGAAGCTTAAAGAGACCAACAGCCTCCCTTCGATCTGCGGACGTGTTTGTCCTCAAGAAGTGCAGTGCGAGGAAGTATGCAACTTGAAGAAGGCGACCGGAGTTCCTGTGGCGATCGGCAACCTGGAGCGGTTCGCGGCTGATTATGAGAGAGAAAACGGAGAAGTCTTTATTCCGAAGCTTCCTCCATCCACAGGTCAAAAGGCGGCCATTATCGGAGCCGGCCCAGCAGGATTGACCGTTGCCGGAGACCTGGCAAGAAAGGGTCATCAGTGCACGATTTTCGAAGCGCTGCATGTCGCCGGAGGCGTGCTTGTCTACGGGATCCCTGAGTTCAGGCTGCCCAAGAAAATCCTTGAAGCTGAAGTGGATTATCTGAGACAGATGGGGGTCGGGTTCAAGATGAATTATGTCGTGGGAATGACAGCCAGCCTTGAGGATTTGAAGAAAGCCGGATACGATGCCTTTTTTATCGGTACCGGGGCTGGACTGCCGAATTTCATGAGGATCCCCGGAGAGAACCTTATCGGGATTTATTCTGCGAACGAATACCTGACCCGGGTTAACCTGATGAGAGCCTACGACTTTCCTGAATACGATACGCCCGTTTATTTAGGAAAGAGAGCGGTTGTTCTTGGAGGAGGCAACGTGGCTATGGATTCGGTCAGGACAGCCAAAAGGCTGGGTGCGGAGAAGGCCACAATCGTCTACCGCCGTTCCCGGAAGGAAATGCCGGCAAGGACCGAAGAGATCCATCATGCCGAAGAGGAAGGTATTGAGTTTCACTTTTTGACCACGCCCATCAAATTCATTGGCGGTGAAAACGGCAAAGTCAAGGCCATGGAGTGCATCCAGATGGAGCTGGGGGAGCCTGATGAATCCGGAAGGCGTCGTCCAGTTCCCATTCCAGGGTCGGAGTTCATCATGGAAGTTGACCTGGTCGTTGTGGCCATCGGGAACAGCCCCAACCCGCTGATCCCCCAGACGAATCCCGAGCTAAAAGTGGGCAAATGGGGGAATGTTGAAGTGGATTGGGACACCATGGCTACCAGCATCCCGGGAGTTTATGCCGGAGGAGATATCATCAGGGGAGGAGCCACGGTTATCCTCGCCATGGGCGATGCGCGAGTCGCTGCCAGAGAGATGGATAGATACCTGAATGCCCTGAAGCGAACAAAGGGGAAAAAGAAGAAAAAGGAAACTCGATGAGTTGGGTGGATGATTACAAAAAAAAGCTGGTGACTGCCGAAGAGGCGGTTTCTGCGATCAAGAGCGGAGACCGGGTCTATATCAGCGGCAACGCCGCCACTCCCTATGTCTTGATGCATGCCCTTGCCAAAAGAAAGAATGAGCTGGAGGATGTGGAGCTTGTCCATGTTCTTCTTATGGGGGAAGACCCGCTCTCCAAGCCGGAGATGGAGGGTCATTTCCGCCATAATTCTCTTTTTGTCGGGCCTGCGGACAGAAAGGCGATCAACGAGGGGAGAGCGGATTACATTCCTATCTTTCTTCATCAGATTCCAGGTCTTATGTATTCAGACCAGATGCCGCTCAACGTGGCTATTCTTCATCTTTCTCCTCCGGATGAACACGGGTTCATGAGCTTCGGAGTGGAAGTCCTGGCCTCCAAGGCTGCAGCAGAAAAAGCCAAAGTTGTTATTGCCCAGGTTAATGAGCAGATGCCCCGGGTTCTCGGAGACTCCTTCATCCATGTCTCCCGCGTGGATAAAGTCGTAGAGGTCTCAGAAGAGATGCCTCAGCTTGAGCGAAAGCCTTTTACCGAGGTGGAAAGGAAGATCGGTCATTACATCGCTGAGCTGATCGAAAATGGTTCGACCCTCCAGTTGGGGATCGGAGGGATCCCGGATGCTGTTCTTTCTGCCTTAAAAGATAGACGCGACCTCGGAATCCATACCGAGATGGTCTCCGACGGAGTGATGGAAGCCATCGAAGCCGGTATCATCACCGGAGCCAAGAAAACATTCCATCCTTATAAAGTGATCTTGACCTTTATCCTCGGTTCCAAGAAGCTGTATGATTTTGTCGACAACAACCCTGTTTTTGAGGCTCATCCGACTGATTACACCAACCATCCGTTCAACGTCTCCCGGAATGATAACATGATCGCCATCAATTCCGCCATCGAGGTCGATATCACGGGCCAGGTCTGTTCCGATTCGGTCGGAACATATATCTACAGCGGGTTCGGAGGACAGGTGGATTTCATCCGGGGAGCGGCTCATTCCAGGGGAGGCAAGCCGATCATCGCTCTTCCCTCCACGGCCAGGAATGATGAGCTGTCCAGGATAGTCCCCTTTTTGAAAAAGGGAGCAGGAGTGGTCACCACCAGAGCTGATGTCAAGTACGTGGTGACTGAGTATGGCGTGGCCTATCTCCACGGGAAGAACCTGCAGGAGAGAACCGTGGCTTTGATCAACATTGCCCATCCCAAGTTCAGGCCGGATTTGATCAAAGAGGCCAAGAGCCGTTTTCTCCTTCGCTGACAACAATCAGGAACTCATGCAGCAATCAGAACTCTTTCCAGTCGAAAAGGGACGTATCGGGACTGATGAGTCAGGAAAGGGCGACTACTTCGGCCCTCTTGTTGTCGCCGGGTTCTTCCTACCGGAGGAGCAGGAGAGCGTTATGGCCGAGCTGGGGGTAAAGGACAGTAAAAAGTTCTCCGACAAACGTGTCCGTGAGCTGGCCGACCTGATCAAAAAAGGATACACCCACTCGATTGTCGCTATCGGGCCGGAAAAATACAACGAACTCTACTCGAAGCTCCGGAACCTCAACAGGATCCTTGCCTGGGCTCATGCGCGCGCCATCGAGAATATACTGGAAGACGTGAACTGTAA
>JAOUKO010000149.1 GCA_029882525.1 Candidatus Aminicenantota bacterium
GGTGATCTCCGTGGTCGCCGTATTCATCCTGAGCAGAGGAAAATACAAGCTGGTGGAAAAATTCCTGGTTTTTTTGGTATTCCTGATGAGCGTGTCTTTTATCACCACTCTCATTATCATCAAACCCAACCTGCTCTCCATTCTCAAAGGGATGGTTCCTTCTTTCCCTCCAAACTCACTCTATCTCACCCTCGCCCTGGTGGGAACGACCGTGGTCCCCTACAATCTCTTCCTTCACTCATCTGCGGTGAGGGAAAAGTGGCAGTCTGTGTCCGACCTCAAGCAAGTGAACAAAGACCTGCTTATCGCCATTCCCCTGGGTGGAATCATCTCTGTCTCGATCGTGGTGACATCAGCCATAGCCTTCCACGAAAAGGGAATAACTCCGGAGAACGGGATCCAGCTGGCCCAACAGCTCAAACCACTGTTCGGGTCCTTCACTAATTTCCTGTTCGGGCTGGGTTTCTTTGCTGCAGGATTGAGTTCAGCTTTAACCGCACCCTACGCAGCCGCATTCGCCGCCTCCGGTGTCCTGGGCTGGAAGGGCGGACCCAAATCCAAAGGTTTCAAAGGAGTCTGGCTCGGAGTCATCCTCGTCGGGTTTATCGTAGCCAGTTTGAACCTCAAGCCCCTGGCCGTGATCGTCTTTGCCCAAGCTGCAAACGGGATAGTCCTCCCGGTCGCTTCCATCTTCCTGCTGATCGTGCTCAACAACCGTCAGAAGATGGGAAAACTGGTCAACAATGTCTGGCAGAACGTGCTGGGAGGTTTGATCATCATGATCGTGACTTGCCTCGGACTGTGGAATATTGTTAAACTCTTCTTGAAATAAAGGAAATCCGCTTTCTCAATCTCTTAAATCCAAATTACTGAGCGAAAAGGAATATTTCCTCTCGCGGATTGTATAAAAAAGGAAATCATTTTAAAGAAAAAAAGTGTCATAACCACAGAGTTCGAGGAGGTGACCATGAAATTGAGACATTATTCCATTGTCATTGCTCTACTGCTGCTGTTCACAGGCAGCTCGTTCTCTGATGAGGTCGTGGCCAAAAGCTCGATATCATCGGTAACCATCTACCCCGACCGGGCCACAATCGTCAGAGAAGCAGACATATCTCTGGCCGTGGGCAACCATTTGATTGTCTTCGATAACCTGCCGGTGACTTTGATCCCCAATTCCCTCCGGGTATCCGGAAAGGGAACGGCAGTGGTCAAAGTGGTCGGCATCGACCTGGCCAGCCAGTATCTGGAAGCCGCGCTCCTTCCTGATGTGAAGAAACTCCAGGAAGAAATCGATGCCTTACAGTTGGAGATGAACAAAACCGTGGACAGGATAGAAGTCCTTGAAACCCAGGAAAAATTCCTCAAGTCCATCGAATCAGCCAACGCCGCCCAGGCTTCTCAGGAAGTCATGCTCGGTAAACCGGATGTCCAGAGCTGGGAAAGAGTCATCAACTTTATAGGGAGAAAGCTGGGCGAGGTCAAAGAGGCTAAACTCGAACAGAGGAATATGCTCAAGGAACAGCAGGTCAAACTCCAGACTCTCCAAAAAAAGCTGAATTCCATAAAACCCCAGAGACCCACTGAGAGCCGGAAGGTCTCGGTTCTCGTCGAAGCCAGCCGAGATGGCAGGTTCCAGCTCGATCTTTCCTACACGGTCACAAGAGCCCAATGGGCTCCTCTGTATACGATGAGGGCTATGCCCGACTCATCGGAGATCGAATTCGCCATGTCCGCCAACATTGTCCAGAACAGCGGTGAAAACTGGGAGGATGCCAAAGCTCTTCTCTCCACTGCCTCGCCCGCTCTCTCCGCAAATCCTCCAGTGCTCAATCCCTGGATACTGGACTTCTATGTGCCAAGACCCTCAAGAGAAAGGAAAGTTGAGGGCGGTGTCGTTGGCGGAGTCCTTGGCGGAGTCGTTGGTGAAGTTGCTAAACCCGAAGCTCCTGCAGAAGCAGAAATGGTGGATGCGGAGATGGCCACAGCCGGCATCGTCGAAACCGGGATCAACCTCAATTTCGCCGTCAAGAAGAACATCCAGATACCGAGTGACGGATCACCGCACAAAGTCCCGGTGGATGCTCAGGATATTGAAGTCAAGTATGACTATATCGCAGTGCCTAAACTCAAAGAAGCCGCATTCCTGAGAGCACAACTCCGCAACACCCTTCCCTACCCGCTCCTCTCCGGTAACGCTGACCTGTTTGTTGTTCAGGATTTCATCGGCTCCACAAGAGTTCCTTTCATTGCCGCGGAGGAAGAAGCGAAGGTATTCTTCGGCGAAGACAGGCAGATCAGGATCAAACATGAGAGGACCAAAAGGGAAAAGAGTCCACCAGGCTTTTTGGGGAAAAACGAGCGGATCAAGCTCGCCTACAAGATCACAATCCAAAATCTCCGAAAACATAAAGTCGACATCGAAATCCTCGACCAGCTTCCGGTAAGCCAGAACACCAAGATCGAAATAAAAGACCTGACCATCACACCGGAACCGGCTAAGAAGGATGAAAAAGGATTTCTTAACTGGACACTCACCCTTGAGCCCCAGGAAAAAAAGGAAATCCTCATCGGGTTCACCATCGAGTATCCAAAAGGAGCCTACATAAGGGGAATCTGAGCTTCAAGCCTTGAGGAAAATCCTGAATAAGCGGGGTCAGGCCTTGCCAGGAACTCGGGATTCAAAACGTGATTTCTGTGCTATCGACAAAATGATTCATTAAGCCTGCCCCAAAAGTTTTCGAACTTACTGAAGCCTGACCCCATTTACCATTTAAGACTTGATAAGAATCAAAAATCCTGAGATACTTTACCTGAAGTTTCCAGGCTTTTTATCAATGGGGAAAGAAAGTGAAAATGAACGAAAAAGATTTTTTTGAAGACCAAGACAAGTGTCTTCTTGGAGACAGGGAAGAAGATCCTTCGGCTCATAACGGGAGCGATTCCTCAACGGATGAAGAAAAGATTTCCCGGGAAAAAGAAGAAGACGTGTTTGAAATAAGGGCCAATGACCCATTCCAAGAAGAGGATGATGAAGAAGGTGATGATGATGATGATGAAAAAGAAGAAGGGGATGTAAATAAAGAAGATTATAGTGATGTTGGATTGAAAAAAGAAGTGAACAAAGAAGAGGAAGAAAAGGAGGAAGAGGAAAAAGAGGAAGAGGAGGAAAAGGGTTATTATGGAGCAAGAAGAGAAAATGGAGGAGAAGAGGATTTCTTAGAAAGCATCGGTCTCAAAAGAGAGATAGAAAAAGCCGAAAAAAGGATAAGGAAATACATCAGGGAGACTCCCCTCGTGTATTCGCTTTATCTCAGCCAGCTGTCGGGATGTGAAGTCTATCTCAAGTTTGAAAGCGCACAGATAACCGGCTCCTTTAAACTCAGGGGGGCTCTGAATAAAATCCTGTCTCTCTCTAAAAAAGAACGGAAAACCATCCTGGTCACCGCATCATCCGGAAACCATGGGGCAGCCTTTGCTTACGCGGTTAAGAAATTCGGGTTGAAAGGAATGATCTATCTGCCAGGGTATACAACCAAAGCCAAAATCGATGCCCTGAAGGACTACGATGTGGTTTTGAAATTCTTCGGGACGGATTGCGTTAAGACCGAAGAACATGCCAGAGGCGAAGCTGAAAAAAACAATCTTCTCTATATCCCTCCTTATAACGACCTGAAGATCATCGCTGGCCACGGAACGATCGGAATCGAGCTCAGAAGGCAGATCGACAAGATCGATATTGTTTTCGTCCCGGTCGGCGGAGGGGGCTTAATCTCGGGAATTATCGGATACCTTAAACCAGTGGATAAGAACATCAAAATCATCGGCTGCCAGCCGTTGAACTCGCCAGTCATGTACAAATCCGTCAGGGTCGGGAAGATAATCGAAATGGAGTCCAAGCCCACACTCTCCGACGGCTCAGCCGGAGGAATCGAAAAGGGGTCCATCACCTTTGACATCTGCAAGAAATACGTGGATGATTTTGTCCTCGTCTCCGAACAGGAGATCAAGGAGGCTATGAGACTGATGATAGAGAAACATTTCTCGCTCGTCGAGGGTGCCGGGGCTCTTTCGGTGGCTTCCTTTTTGCAGCAGAAAGAAATATACAAAAGAAAGACCGTGGTCCTGGTCCTCAGCGGCTCGAAGATCGCCCTGGCCCAGCTCAAGGAAGTGATCTCCTGATAGACACATAAGGAATATGACAGATATCTTCACCTTAGACCAGATAAAAGCCAGTTTAAAAGACATCGACACGATCAAGGCCATCGAGCAAGGTTTTGTTGCCTATTCTCAAAAGAAAGCAGTGATTCCCCCTATCGGGGAAATGATCTTTGAAAAACCGCCCGGAGACGTTCATATAAAATACGGCTACATCATCGGCGATGACTACTATGTCATAAAAATTGCGGCTGGCTTTTACGAGAACACCAAGCTCAACATCCCGACTGATTCAGGACTGATGCTGGTGTTCAAACAGAAAACGGGAGAGCTGGCCTGCATCCTTCTTGATGAGGGCCACCTCACCAACCTCCGCACTGCTGCTGCAGGAGCGGTGGTGGCGAAGTATTTCGCGCCCAAATCCGTTCAACGGATCGGCATCTTTGGAGCCGGAACTCAGGGCAGGATGCAACTCGAACACTTAAAACCGATCGTAGACTGCAAAGATGTTATTGTCTGGGGATTGAGCCAGGAAGAGTTGGATGTATATAAAATGGATATGGAGTTTCTCGGCTTCAGCATTCAGACAACCATGAATTCAGAAGATATTGCTTCATCGTGCAACCTGATCGTCACAGCCACCCCGTCCAAATCTCCTTTGTTGAGAGCTGACCAGATCAGAAAAGGAACGCACATCACCGCCATGGGCTCTGACACGCCTGAGAAGAACGAGCTGGAGCCAGGAATTCTTCGTGCCGCGGATATTGTCGTGGCAGACAGCATCAGCCAGTGTCGATCACGAGGAGAGATATCTGTAGCTTTGAAGGCGGGTTTAATCGAGGAAAAGGATATTCTTGAGCTAGGCAATGCCATCCTCGATGAAAAACTGCAGAGAACCTCTGAAGACCAGGTCACTGTTGCGGATTTGACCGGGGTTGCCGTCCAGGACATCCAGATATCGAAGGCGGTTTATAAAACACTTGCGCAAAATAAATAAATCGATAAAATCTGATTAAAGGAATTAAAAGAGGACATCATGAAAATTGAAAAATTTGAACTGGAAAGGCTCCTGTCTCAGTATGAAAACACGGTAAAATACAACCTGACGGAAAGCGGTATTCATCCTTTTACGCTGGAAGAACTGCTGAGCGAGGAAGAGATAAAAAAACTGGTCTCGCTCAGGATGGGCTACGGACAGGCAAACGGCTCCATCGAGCTGAGAGAAGCGGTCAGCCGCCTCTATTCAGGAGCGGACCTGGATAATGTCCTCGTCACCAACGGCACGGCAGAGGCAAACTTCATAAACATCTGGTGTAACCTCGATCCCGGTGATGAATTGATCTTGATGGTTCCCAACTACATGCAGATGTGGGGCATTGCCCGCTCTTTAGGTATAGCAGTCAAGCTTTTTCATCTCAGAGAAGAGCTGGACTGGGGCCCAGACCTCGAGGAGTTGAAAAACCTGATAACGCCTCAGACTAAAATGATCGCTGTCTGCAACCCGAATAATCCCACCGGAGCTGTGCTGAGCGAAGAGGCGATGAAGGAAATAGCCCGCCTGGCACAAAAAGCGAATGCCTGGCTCTATGCGGACGAAGTCTACCGGGGGGCAGAGCTGGACGGGAAGGAAACCTCCTCTTTTTATGGGCTCTATGATAAAGCGATCGTCTGCTGCGGACTTTCCAAAGCCTACGCCCTTCCAGGATTAAGACTCGGCTGGCTGGTGGGGCCGAAAAAGGCCATCAAAGAATGCTGGGCCGGCCATGACTACACAGCCATCTCTTCTGCTCTTCTCAGCAACCATGTGGCAGCGCTTGTGCTCCAACCCGAGCAGAGAATGAAGGTCTTGAAACGCAACCGGCAAATTGTGGTGGAAAACCTGGCTGCTCTCCAAGATTGGGTCACAAAACATAATAAGCTCTTCAGCTTCATCCCTCCCCGTGCAGGAGCCATAGCCTTCCTGAAGTACAACATGAAAATCAATTCGACCGAGCTCTCCACAAAACTCAGAGAGGAGAAAAGCGTCTTCATCACTCCCGGAGACTGTTTCGGGATGGACCGCTACCTGCGGATTGGGATCGGGTCGGAGAAAGAATATCTTCTGGCTGGTCTGGATCTATTCGATGAAGTCCTGGCTGAGATCAGCTAACGCTTTTTTTTATTTTTTATAAAAGGCTCTGATGGAGGAAGCGATAAAATCCTGCTGGTCTGAAGTCAATTCCGGATATATGGGCAATGCCAGCACCTCATGCGCCGCTTCCTCAGCTACTGGCAAGTCTCCCTCCTTGTATCCGAGATAGGCAAAGCACTTTTGAAGATGAAGCGGCAGAGGGTAATAGATGGCTGTGTTCACGCCTTTATCATTCAAGAATTTCATCAATTCATGCCTGTTTTTGGCTCTGATGACATATTGATGATAGGTATGAAAATTCGCAGCGCCTCTGTTCTTATACAGGGCCTCCGGAGTTTGAATAAGGCCCTCCTCTCCAAGGCCTGATTCTCTGAATATTCTGTCATAATAAGAAGCTTTCTCAATCCTTTTTTGCTGCCATTCCTCTAAGTGCCTGAGTTTGACCCTCAGCACTGCGGCCTGGAGAGCATCGAGGCGAAAATTCCCGCCGATTATGTCGTAGAAATATTTATTCCGTGATCCATGAACTCTCAACAACTTGAGTTTCTGAGCCAGGTCCTCATCGTTGGTCAGAACCATTCCGCCGTCACCGAATCCTCCCAGGTTCTTCGAAGGAAAAAAG
>JAOUKO010000150.1 GCA_029882525.1 Candidatus Aminicenantota bacterium
TATCATCAAGATACGAATCAAAGAAAAACACGAGATCCCGGAAAAGGGATTCTCCCTGATCGAAAGCCTTCTCAGCCTGTCATTGTTCCTGGTGATTGTTCTGTCCTCCCTGGAAGTATTCGGATGGACCCGGGCAGTCTTTTTAAAGGTCAAGAATAAGGAAGAGGCGAAGGAGGCAGCCCTGGCGGCCCTGGATAAGATGAGGGCCGACCTTCTCGCCGGAGGCTCAGGCCTTATCCATCCCATACAGCTCGGGATTCTCGAGGGCATATCTGAAGCTGAGGGGACTCTGGCCATCCTCAGCAAGGAAGAAGACCTGACGCCCACCGATGACCTGGTAAAAGGCCAGACAAGAATCGAGCTGGAAAGCACTTCCAGCCTGAAAAAAGGAAGTGAGATCTGCATCTTTGACCCTCTGAAAGGTGAGATTAAATCCATATCCTCGGTGGAAAAAGGGAGCGTAATCATCTCTTCGGCTCTGGAGAACTCTTACTCCAGAGACAGGGCTTCGCTGTTCCTGCTGCAGAAAGTCTCTCTCTTTCTCGATGAGAAGACAGACATCCTGAGGAGAAAGGTCAACTCCAGCCCGGCCCAGCCGCTCGCCGAGGACACGGCTTTTTTCAGCTTTGACTACGATAGAGCTTCCTCCCTGGTGAGGCTGCGTCTCGGCTTCGAGTCGAATAAGGAGAAATACTATGAAACTGCCGTGTTTGCCAAGAATGTCGCCCTGGCCGCCGCCCGCTAGAGCGGCTAAAAGAAAACAGAGAGGCGCGACGACTCTGGTCACAGTTTTTCTCTATTTCATCTTTTCCACGCTGGGGTTGGGCATGCTCTACCTGACGGAGGTCTATCTCAGGTTGAGCGCCTACAAGAGAAACGTGGTCTTGCTGGATTGCGCATCCGAGAACGGAGTGAAGTACGGCCTCAGCCATCTTCTCAACCTGCTCTCGCAGTCCGCTTCGCCTGCTCTCCTGTCCCCGGAAGAAGCAGACGAGCTTCTTGAAAGGACCAGGAATCAAGGTGTGGAAGTCGTCGAAAAAATCCTCGGTCAGGAAATTCCCCTCCGGACCAGCCAGGGCTGGGAGAGGCTTTCATGGAACAGCACCGCAGATTTCACTTTTGAAAAGATCGAAGAAAAAGAAAGCTATTTCAAAGCCTTTTACACAGCCTTTATCCTCTCTGAAGGGAAAATCAAAAATTTCAAGCAGAAAAGGGAATCGTGTCTCGAGGCATCGCTGGGAATCATCGCCGGCCATATTCCCATCACCTCCATTCCATTTCTCAAAGAGGAAAAGCCCGGCCCGGGACAGGAAGAGAACCCTCTGGAAACGGATGGTATCACTTTCACACCGGCTAAAAAGAACCTCATTCAACCTCAAATCATGCTCTCCGAAGGAGACCTTCTTCCCCGTGATGCCCGTTCGCAGCTGCAAAAGGCTCTCAAGGTCAAATTCTTTGACCCGCTGGCCCTTCCCCTTCATATCCTCCGCAGGGCTCTTGGACTGGAGGAATCCGGCGCCCCTGTTCCCGAGGGGGTGTATCTCATCCGAGATGACCTGGGGCTGGGAGGCATCTATGTCCAGGGCGACCTGGAGGAAATGGTATTAGCCATAGAGGAAGACTTCCAGGTTGTATCCTTGCGCAACCAGCAGGGATGCTGGGTCCTCAGGTTCAATCCCCGGAAGATCAAGACTGTTTTTACAACCCCCGAGGAAACCCAGTATTTTGACCTGATTCCCAGGGGCATCATCATCGTCGACGGAGAGATCCGCTCGCTCGGCGGAGGAATCATAGACCCCTCCGGCCAGGCTCTTTTGATCACCGACGAAGAGATCCCGTCCATTCTCAACGGCGTGAACCTGACCATCATCTCACCGGATAAGATCACCATCTCTTCCCATCTCATCCATCAGGGCATGAAATGGATCGATAAGGTTCCTTATCTCAAAGATTCGAAATCCCAGCTCAGCCTTTTTGTCACCGGAAAAGACCTCTTCGGCGAATCGGAAAGGGAAGGGAAGATAGTCATCGACGGGGACGCACCAGAGGAATTAAAAATCCAGGCATCGCTCACAGCCTCAGGCGAAGGCTTTTCGGTCGAAGGGGAACGAAAGTCAGTCCATATCCTGGGAAGCATCCAGGCAGCCGGATTTTCTCCAAACAAGAATGCGATCAATCTCACCTGCGATGAACGGCTCCAAGATGACGATTTCTATCTCCAGGATGCGCCGCAGACGGCAAAGCCGATTCTTTTCCTCTCCTTCTTCAAACCGCTGAGGTGGAAGGAATCGTAGATGGGAAAAGGACAACTATCCTCTGTGAAGAAGAGCGAGGGCGGCTTCTCTCTCATGGAAACGGTTATCGCCCTTCTGGTTGTCGCTCTCATAGCGGTCGTTGCTTCCACTTCATTTTTAAGCTATGCACCGAAGTACAGGCTTCTGAGCGCAGTCCGGAAAGTCCATTCCCGGCTGAACTACGCCCGGTATAAAGCTATATTCGAGGGGAAAAAAGTCAGATTGAAATTTGAATCAAACGGCTACACTGTGGAGAAATACGATGAGGACAGGAAAGAATGGAAAAGGGAGACCAGGTCAATCCTTGAGGGAGTCACGATTCAAGCCAACAACAACCCTGTATTCCATCCCCAGGGAACGGTTTCCAATCTTGCCTCCATCATTATCTCTAATTCCTGGGGAAAATACAGAGTTACCCTTGCCATCTCAGGAAGGATAAAAGTCACCCAGCTTTAAGATAGGGTCAGGGCTCGACATTAGACATCTGACCACTGAGGAAATCAAAATATGACTTATAAAAGAACGTAACTGATCAATAAAAAATGTCTAATGTCGAGCCCTGACCCCATTATCTACGTTAATGGGCGCTAATCCTTCTTGAATAACGAATCTTCGATGCCTGTGTTGTACTTAACCTCGGTGAAGCTCATGGTCATGACTTCCTCACCGCTTTGATACGTTTTAAGGGTATGGGCGGTCATGACGCCTTCGACTTTCTTCCAATCCGAGAGGAAGGATTCTGCTTCCACCTCGACTCCCATTTGAATCTGCTTGGAAACGGTTTTATAGGGAAGATAGGTCTGAGCATCAATGTACCAGGTCATTTTCCAGCCATCAGGAAAGCTCTGTTCGAGGACATGATATTCCTTGCCTTCCAGAGTCTCTTTTTCCTTCAGTTCGTAGGTGACGCCGTGCTTATCAGGATTGAGGAGAATATCATTCCCCCAGGCCTGCCTCGTGATTTGTTCTGCCTGGTCCGCGGGCATTTCTTCGGTGGCTCCGGTCTGGGGGTTTATCCACCAGGCCGATTCCCCGTCAAAAGCCATGGTTATCACCATCCCCATCACTTCCATATCCATACGCATTTTATTTGGCTCTTTGAGATACATGGCCAGCGTGCCGCTCATGCCGGCCATAGCGATCTCCATCGTTCCGACCATCGTCGTATCCTTGATGCTCCCCAGGAGCTTTCTCCCACCCTGAGCCTCGATCATCTTTTCCATTATGTCAGTCGCCTTCTGGGCGTAAGTCAGTGAAGCAATCAAGCCAAAAAGAAACACGCCTAAAACACAGAGCGAAAAGATTTTCTTCATTAAATCCTCCCTTAGATGTTCATTTTCATTTCTCAAAGTTATGATCTATGCAAAAGCCCCGCTTAAAAACAGGAAGCTCTTCTCAATTTTGAATGGCAAAAGAATACCAGTAATCGAGTAAAGAGTCAATCATGAAAAGATAAAAGGGAGTCTTATTTCTTTTCAAAAACCACTTTGCCGTCGATGATGGTGAAGACGACTTCCACCTCGAGAAGTTCCTCTTCAGGAATCTCAAGCAGATTCCTATCAAATACGGTGATATCGGCCAGCTTCCCGACTTCCAGAGAGCCCCGGACATCGTCCTCAAAACAGGCATTGGCGTTGTTGATGGTGTAGGCCTTGATGGCCTCCTCCACGGATATGCGCTGCTCCGGGAACCAGCCTCCTTCCGGAGTCCCCTTCAAGGTCTTCCTCGCCACAGCCGCATAAATCAGATACCTGGGATGCATGTGGTACAGGGCGGCGCTCGTCCCCGGCCAGTCCGAGCCAAAGCTCAGCATGGCTTCGTAATCGAGCAGCGACTTGAAAGCGTAAGCCCCTTTGCAGCGCTCATGCCCGATCCGCTCTTCCATCCAGCGCATATCGTCGGAGATATGGTAGGGATTGACCTCAGCGATGACACCCAACGCCTTGAACCGGGGAAAATCCTGAGGCCTGACTACCTGGGCATGAATGACCCTGAATCCCTTTAAATCCGCACCTTCTCTCTTCAGCCTCTCATAGAGATCGAGCATTTCCGCCACTCCCCTTGTCCCGATGGCATGGACATTGGGGACAAAGCCCGCCTCCAGCCCCACCTTGATCAGCGTGTACATCTTTTCCATATTCCCCTCTTTATATTCGGGGTCATCTGATGTGTGGCGGCGCCAGTGGCCGTAATTATCCGGCTGGTCGTCGTAGGGCTCGAAAAACAAAGCGCCGTGAGTCCCCATGATGCCGTCGATGTAGCCTTTCAGAGCTCCGTAACGGAGCCACATATCCTTCTTTTCTGTCTTGGGATGGAGCCCCATGGTCAAGCCCTTCTCTTTCATTTCTGCTCCGCGTGAGAGGTCCGGCCTCAGCCAGACCCGGCAGGTCAGCTCTCCGTTTTCCTGGAGCTCGATGAACCGCGCTGTCTGGTCCGGTGTGGCGATATCATGGATCTCGACAATCCCCGCCTCTCTCAAAGCCCTGAGCCCGGCCCGGTTCTCATCCAGGAGCCTTTTATGGGACTTGGGCTTCCTCGCTTTGCTCAATTTTTCAAAAGCAGGCGAGGGCCTATGGATGACCCCTGTCGGTTTCCCTTCCTCTCCCATCTCCATTCCTTCAACTCCGCCTTTCTCCAGACCTGCGGCTTTGAGAGCCGCTGTGTTGGCGAGCCACTCTTTGTAGTCAAAACGGCAGATCAAGCAGGGATTGTCCGGCGTCAGGTCATCGATCATGTATCTGGTCGGCCGCCACGGCTCTTTCTTTTCCTTTGTCTTCTCGCCCGTATCGCCCAGGGCCCACTGCTCATAAGCACCCCAGAGGCCTTCGGCTATCCATTCGCCGGCATCCAGTATTCCGACAATTCTTTGGATCTCCTTCTTCAATCCTTTCTCATCGGACACGGTCATCAAATTGGCGTCATTGATCAGGGCTCCGGCGCGGTTAAAATGGACATGGCCGTCGATAATGCCGGGAGTGACGAATTTCCCGTCCAGGTCTATGACCCTCGTCCCGTCACCAATGTACCTCCTGGCCTGGCTGTCCTTTTTACAGACCGCGGTTATCTTATTTCCGGTGATGACCAGGGCGCCCGCCCAGGGATTGCTCGAATCCACCGTATACACCTTACCGTTGAGCAGGATGAAGTCAGCCGGAGGAATTGTCTTTTGGGCGCAGCCGTTTAAAAATATAAGGGCTGTAAAAATGACTAAATTCATTACGTGAAGAATTTTGAACCGGAGATTTTTGCTCATAACGCCTCCTCAAAAAGCCAGTACTTCGACCCTTTCCACAGAGTGAGGTTGATTATATTCCTGAAAAATCCGCCTGTCAAAAAAACCATAAAAATTGGGGACAGTCCCCAATTTGTTGTCCCCAATTTATTTAAAACATAGTACAAAACTACTATTTTGGGAATTGGTAGATTTATCCTATTATAAAAGGCTTGAGGTCTTCTTATAATCAGTGAGGTACAACTATGACAGAAATCTAATTAAAGGGTTATAAGAAATGAATAGTATAAAAATATTTTTTATTGATTGGGGTTGACAATCCTTCCATAAGGTTTCCCAATTTTCTTAAGAATCCTGCTCGATAAACATTCAACAGGACAGAGGCATGAGAGGCAATAGTCATGAGAGATGCCGGGCAGATTCATTGCCTCAACACTCTCTGTGAATTAAAATAAACTTTGGTCTCTCAGCATGGAAAATCCTAAAAAGGAGGGTTTGATGAAAAAATACCTGGCTCTGGTCTCAGCTCTTCTCTTCTTTCTCTGCTGTGCTCCAAAAGGCGAGAAAGTCGAAAAAGTCATGGAGGATGGAGTAGAGGTCGTCCTCAACCGCCTCGAGCCTTACTCGATCAAAGGTGAGTCAGCCACCTTCACTCTTGAAGAAGAATTCTCCATCGACACCGAGGACGAAAAAATCGCTGAGCTGGGCCTAACGGATATCGGAGGTTATTTCGATGCGGACTCAAGCGGCAATGTCTATCTTGTCAACCCGAAGGGAGATGAAAGCATCATTTATAAATTCGATAAAGACGGTGATTTTGTCAGTTCATTCAGCCGAAGAGGTCAGGGTCCGGGCGAGCTCCTGGCTCGCGGCTTCCCGTCTCTTCACTTAACGATTGACCATAGAGATAACATCGCCGTCTCAGATTTTAGAAACCACAAAGTATCTTTTTTTGAAAAGGACGGGAGCCTCATCAATGAAGTCAAAATAGGCACAAATCTCTTCGATGCCGTTCCTCTCGCGAACGGAAATTACCTTGGTTTGGTGAGTGTTCTGGATGCGAGTTCAGAGTACATCAACCAGAACCCTCTAATCCTTTTCAACAAAGAATTCGAGAAAATAAAAGAACTCGATAAACAATTGATTCCCAATCCCATAGTCGGAAAAAAGCTCAAGGCGACCTGGCACATCCTGTGCTGGAGCGTGACCAAAGAAAAGGTTTACACCGGGTTTCAGGAAAGGGGATATGAAATCTATGTTTACGATTTTGACGGAAACCTCCTGCAAAAGATAAAAAAGGATTATAAACCTGTTCCTGTCCCCGACGAGTATAAAGAAAGATTCCTGAAAACTTTTGAGTCCCCCCTATTCGACA
>JAOUKO010000151.1 GCA_029882525.1 Candidatus Aminicenantota bacterium
CCCCCTTCCAACGCTCGCTTCCGCTCGCTGCCTCCCCTTCTCGGGCGGGGCATGAACCCACGCCCTGCGACCAAGGGGGCATACCCCCTTGGATCCCCCGACGATCGGTTCCCCGCGGCAAGCCGCGGGGCATATCATCCGATCGTCAATCAAGATCACAATCGGGATCAGGCTCGATATCAGACATACAGGATGTTTGGTTCAGGCTTTATCAGAATTTGTTCTGGAGCATCTCCAATAGGGAGTCGAGCCAGACACTTTGAGTAGGCTTAACACTGTCTTTTAATCCAAAGACACGTCCAAACCCCATTAAAGAGATGTCTAATTTTGAGCCCAGACCCCTTTTTTTTGGCAAAATCACCCCGTTTTTAATAAAAAATGAGGTCACAGCCTGGAGCCAGACCATAAAATTTGCTTCAAGGACTAACCCCCCCTTTAAGTCATTATGCACGGCAGAATAAGACCTTTAAAGAGACCAAGTGATCCCTTTCTTATTTTTCCCCTGAAAAAGGGATGGGGCAGGCGCTTTTTTAGCCTGATTCCGGCACTACTCTTTTGGGGTGAAAGGCACTCCTTGCAGAGGGTTAAATGCTCAAGAGCAAATATCACCTGTGATTTCATCTTCAAGGGCTATTGACGAATACGGGAAATACTATATATTAAGCTTAGACTTAATGTATGTAGATTTACATTTAATAATAAGGGAAGAATTTTGCATTGCGCTGATTCTTCTGTTTTGATGCGATAAAGGGACTCCTTGAAAATGCTGATGAAAATGGATAAGATCAATAAAAACATGGGGATAGCGAAGCTACTGAGCGGAGAGTCAAACAGACCAGAGCCTAACGGGCGAATTCAACCCAGGATGAAGGCAAATTGCATATTTTTTCTTAAGTCCCCGACTCTATTGGTGTGAGGGAAAAAATGAAAGACATATCAAAAATCTCTCAACACAAGGAATCCATAAACAGGGATCTCCCTGCATCAAGACAGAGAGGGTTCACTTTGCTCGAAGTCATGGTGTCTGTGGCCATTATCGGCATGATGGCCCTCGTTCTGTATCCGAGCATAATCAATTCCTTGGAGACCAGGAGCCTGGAGAATGCGGGCCGGGATATCCTGACCTCCCTCCAAAGGGCCAAGTTCGAGGCAGTCAAATCAAGGATCAACCATAGAGTGAGGTTTGATTACGCGCACGACATGTGGACTTACTACATCGAAAGAGAAGACAGCCCGGGAACCTGGAATTCCATGCCCGGTTTCAGCAGAAGGTTTATCCCGACCAAGTTCACCGCGACCGTGAGCTTCCCCAACCAGATCGTCCAGTTTTCACCGCTGGGCTTTGTCTCCAACTATGACAGCACCCAGAACAGCATCAGCATCCAGAGCCCCAAACTGGATCGCTATAACCAGCCTGACCTGAGAGTGATCAGCGTCTATATCGGCGGCTCTGTGCAGTTCACCAAAGCCTATGGTGGAGAATGATGATGAAAATGAGAGGTTTTCTGAAAAGAAGGATGAATTCCGGGAAACCCGGAAAGAAAAAAAGAGAAGGTTTTTCTCTGATAGAGACAACGATCGGGATTGCCCTTGTCGGTGTGGCCCTGCTCGCACTGGCTCAGCTCTTCACCTTCAGCGTGATGAACAATCAGCGCTCTGACCGGATGACCAACTCGATATTTCTCGCCCAGCAGCAGATCGACTTCCTCAGGAACCTGCCCGCCACGGATTTGAATGACCTGGCCGCGAGCCCGGTCGATGAGCAGATCGATGTCAACAATGACGGGAACATGGATTTCAGAAGGGTCACTGTGATCCAGGCGGTCGGGTTTAACTGGGATGTGAGAGTCCGGGTCTTTCCGGCATCTCAGCTCCTGACAAGCGTCGAGGATCTTATCAATTATCCGACCCAGCATCAGATTCGGGCGGATATGGGCACGGTCATCAGCAGGTGACGAATCATGATAAACACAGGAACAACACAGATGAGAAAAGAGAATTCAGGACCCAGCCAACGGTATTTTCTCAAAAACGCAGAAAGAGGCTACACCCTCATTGAGATTCTGATCGGTTCCGTGATCATGCTTCTGGTCGTGCTGGCCACGCTGTCCCTATATGTGAGCAGCAACAGGCTGTCCGTGGACCAGCAGCAGTTCGCCTCACTCCAGCATGATGTCCGCTCGGCTATGTTT
Organism: Candidatus Aminicenantota bacterium; assembly: GCA_029882525.1. GTDB lineage: Bacteria > Acidobacteriota > Aminicenantia > Aminicenantales > Aminicenantaceae > SOIA01. The sequence goes on from JAOUKO010000151.1 coordinate 2,193, forward strand.
TTTATCTCGAGGGATGTCAAGTCCATCTGCGCCGGCGTGAACCAGAGGTTTGCCGCCTATTTTATCCAGGGTGTGAATAACGATATAAATCAATCGAGCCATCCTTATCAGACAGACCGGATAACCTTCCTCGGCAACTCCGATCCCTTGAGGCTTCTCGTCCAGACCTATGTTCCCGGCACGGGCACGGTCACGCTCGAGCCGACCGAACTGCCCCTCTATCCCTACACGGCCAACGCTTATCCCGCTGACCCGCTGGGATACGTGAACCGGGCTATCCTCATCCTCCCCGATCCTGAAGACAACACCACCAACGGCGAGCTGGGCCAGATCACGGGCGTCGACCTCGCCTCCAGCACCATCACCTTCAACACGATCAACATTACCCTGCCCAACGGACTGGTGCCCGGCGGTGCGAGCGCTGACTACAGCGGAGGAACGGTTCATTTTATCGAGTTCAAGACGTACTGGCTGGACATGGACGGCAATTATCCCGGACTGACCGCAGGGTCGAACGGCTACCTGGGACTTCCCGGAGTGGTCTACGTCTCCCAGTGGAACCCGATGTCCAACGCTTACGACCATCTGGCCCTGGCTCTGAACTGCGAAGACCTGCAGTTCCAGTACCACGGGGATATGAATGGCGACCAGCTGCTCGATGACAACAACGGAGATTCAGTCATCAGCAGCCTTGATTTCATCAACTGGGGCGACATCTATGACTTCACAAACCCAACCGTGCTCGCCGGAATCCGGTTTGTGAGGATAATGATTCTCGGGAAGACCGAGAACCCTTACGTGAGCGTCTCCGGAACCCCGCCAGCCGAGGTGACCTATATCTACACAAAACCGACTATCGCCGATTCTCCGGCAGGAGCACAGATAGACAGACACCGAAGATTCCTGCTGGAGTCCACCGCCAACATCAGGAACATGTCTTTGAACGTGTATAACACGGGGACCATATAAAAGAGGGAAAAAGTGAAGGAAACAATGAGATCATTATCAGGAAACAATCACGAGACCCCTTCTTCGTCAGAGAGGGGCATAGCTCTGGTCATTGTCATCCTGGTCCTGGCCTTTCTCCAGGTCATCGGGATCGTTCTGCTCACGGTGACCGGGACCGGCCCCAGGGTCGCGGGTAACATCCGCTCCCAGCAGCAGGCCTACAACGGCGCTGACGCCGCTTTTGATACGGCCTGGACGACCATCGAGGAGAACTTTGCCAACGGCAACTGGGTGCGTTTTGACGGCCAGTACCTGACCCAGCCGGCCGGGATCGATGATCCTATATCGGACGGTTACTTCCGGAAATTGACCGACCAGGAAATTCTGGAGCTGATCGACCCTGACGAAGACGGATTCCCGAACATAAATACGGTTCTCTTCTGCCGCCAGCTCTATGTCCAGAACCCTGACGGCAGTTTTGACCCCCGCTTCACCTTCACCGCCTTTTTGATCAATGATGAAGCCGGAGGCGGTACCCCTGACCCGGCCGATTGCCTGCTGGTCTGCATCGGCTGCGTCGGTTCAGGGCCCACCATGACCACATCCAGGATTGAAGTCGAACTGGCTATTCAGCTTCCGGGAACCTGATAAAATTCATCATAAAGAGAGGTATACAATGGGCAAAAGAAAAAAAATAAGGACGATTTTTCTCCCGTTGCTCATAATTATCTCCTTATTCAGCCTGGAATTCTGGGCGCAGGAGGATACGTGTACGGAATACACGGAGCTCGTTATCGAGGATTTCGACACCGACATCTACAAGAACGCGGAGATGACCTCAGTGGCCTACTGGCCGCCAGGACCGATCACCCTCAGCTGGCTGGGCGGAAATCTGGAAGTGATGCTGCCGGCGGGAATGGGAGCCAGGATATACATCTGCGAGGCTGGAGACTTTACCGGTGACGGCAAGCCGGACCTGATCGGCCTGGACATCAACACTAACAGCCTGGTCCTTGTCAGGAACAGGTTTGAAGACCTGAACATGGACGGAGAGGATGATGACGGCCTGATCTTCGATGTCGACCCTTTTGAGATCTATGACTGGGACCTGGAGGTCGGCCCTGCGGCCATCACCACCGGCGATTACAACGGCGACGGCCTGATGGATTTCTTTTTCTACAAGAACAATGAGGACCTGGCGATCTACGACTTGTTCGTAGCCGGGATGTACATCAACTGCGGCACAGCTGACGACCCTGCTTTCAACCGCTACTTCCAGGCGCCGAGCCTTGACTTCACCACCAAATTCATGGATGCCGGTATCTACTGCCGTTGGGCCGCGGACCACCTCTGTTCAACGGACATCGACAAGGACGGCGACACTGATATCCTGGTCGTCAGCCATGACGAGATCTATCTGGTCAGAAACCCGGGCAGTTCCAATTTCGATTTGGCCAATTTCACCATCACCGAGCTCAACTATGACCAGAGGCCCGGCTTTCCTACAGGCGACCTGATGGGCGGCTCGTCTGTCAGGGCTGCTGATTTTGACCTGGACGGAGACATCGACATTGTTACTGGCTGCGTGGAGAACGTGCCCTACATCGTCTTCTACGAGAACGACGGCGCGGGTTATTTCAAGCGCTATGAGATTCCCCACGGCGATCCCAACTGTATCGGGACTGTGGCCCTGATGGTCGAGGATTTCGACCAGGACGGCCTGGTCGATATCATGGCCTCCAACGACCGCTGGCGCACCGGCAACCTGGCCAGGTTGTACATGTGGAAAAATAGAGGCGTGGTCGAGGGGGGAAGCCCGCCGATCAATTTCGAGTGGAGATGCTTCAATGACTGCCTGCCCATAATCGAGCCCGAGAACGACTGCGACATGGGAATAACGTTGGATTACGACCTGGACGGAGACATCGACGTCGTCGTGGCAGATGCCAACGACTCTGGGGATTATTACCTGATGAGGAACAACCTGGCCAATGTCTACACCACCTACGGAGAGGCTCAATCGCTGAACATGATTCCTCTTCTGGACAGCTTTCAGTTTGCGGTGACCAAGGCAACTATCACCAACCTCAAGATGGGAACGCGCGGCACGTCCAAGGCGGGGCTGAAAGTGGAGTTTTACCTTTCCAATAACGGCGAGGACTGGGAGCTTCTCGCGACCTGGGAGGGCTCGAACATCCACAACTATCAAAATCTGCCCACTCATTCCTTCAAACATTTCGGCTCCAAACTTCTCTGGAAAGCTGTGTTTTCCGCTCCCGAGGACCCGATGGAGGAGTATACGGGAGCGTCCTTTGACACTCCCTGGATAGGCGAGATCGATATAGAATACATCCATGTGGAGAGGAGAGAATACTCCCGGACTTCTGTGGCCGCGACCGTAACCGATGAGCTCGCCTTTCAGAGGAAGCTGATTATCGGCAGCACGTTCTACTATCCCAGTTTCTACGGCCATTTAAGGGCCTATGACGTTTCCTCGATGACCGCTCAGGATACGACCTATTCCGTTTTGAGAACCATAACCCGGCCGAACGCCAGCGAGCCCTCCGGCAGGGAGATCGTCCAGGAAGGAGTCGAGATCTTCTGGGATGCCGGGCTCCTGTTGAGGGACCGCGACGCCAGCACCCGGAATATCTACACCGCTGTTAAATCGGGCGGCGTTCTCGACCGTGTCGACTTCACGGAGACCAATGTCGGCGTCCTGGGACCGCTCCTCCAGGATGTGAACAACGACAACGCAGGCCTGATCAACTTCATCAGAGGTCAGGACCGCGAATGGAAGCTGGGAGACAGCAACCATTCCAACCCGGTCGTGGTCGGGCCACCGATGGAGGCTCCCCAGAGGATGGGAGCTAATTACCAGACCTTCATGAACGACTGGGCGGACAGGAGAAAAGTCATTTATCTGGGAGCCAATGACGGCATGCTCCACTGCTTTGACGCGCTCACCGGAGAAGAGCTATGGGGGTTCATTCCTTACAACCTCCTTCCTCGGCTGAGGGATATGTGGGAGGTCTTCCCCACTACCGGCCAGAGGTATTATGAGCACCACATCTATATTGACGGCAGCCCTGTGGCCGCTGATGTTTTCATCGATGTTGACGGCGACAATATAGAAGAATGGAGGACGATCCTGATCTGCGGCCAGGGACCCGGACACGGAAGCGCCCTGGCAGGCGGATTGAACTACTATTTTGCTCTGGATATCACTGATCCTGAAGACCCCCAGCCGCTCTGGGAGTTCACCCATGCTCAACTGGGAGAGACTTGGTCCGTGCCTGCCGTGGCCAAGATCAAAAAACAGGCCAAGGATACCTGGGTGGTCTTCATGGGTTCTGGCTATGACAATGACGCGGCTGCCGTGGTCGGAAACCGCTTCTATGTGGTTTATGCGCAGACAGGACAAACGTTCTGGGGGTTCGATGCGCTGGATGTTGACACCACCCTTGCTCTGGGCTGGAACATCCCCAATACCCTTCCCGCTTCTCCCGCCATCGCCGACGTCAACCAGGACGGCTTTGCTGACCGGGTCTACATTCCGGACCTGGATGGAAGAGTATGGAAGGTGAATGTCAGCCTGAATTGGGTGAATGCGACTACCTGGCAAGCCACCTCCATCTACACGGATTCGCATAACTACCCGATCGTCTGTGAGCCGGCCATCTGGCTCAACCCCATCTCAGCCGAGATCGTTCCCCGCCTGTACTTCGGGACAG
>JAOUKO010000152.1 GCA_029882525.1 Candidatus Aminicenantota bacterium
GATTCCGTTGATCTTTCGGGCTGGATAGGTGGAAGGCTGGTTGATGATGATGCATTTTTTCCCAAGCTTTTCGAGCCTGTCCCAGAAAGTCTCTGTTTTTAAATCAAGAAAGTTGGGGAAGCGGAGCTGGTAGGATTCCTTTTTAAGGTCTGTAAATCCGAAGATCCCATGAGAGCCGGGGTTGGTCCCGGTCATAAAGTTCGTCCAGCTGACTGAAGAGATTTCGGGCAGGCTCGCCTTCATCCTGTGCAGGTGGCCGGATTCGATAAGCTTTGAAATCCCAGGCATGACTCCCTTTTGAGCCAGGTCCAGAAGGAGGGAATGGGGAACGCCATCCAGACCGATGACGAAAACTTTTTTCTTTATTTTTTTTCTGAAAATAGCCATAAAACGAGATATTATAACACTGATACAGATTTCTCTCCAGCCATTTGAGGATTAAGTCAACATATGCCAACTCATTATCAAGGTTTAATCTGTTACAGCACTGGTTTTCCTCCATCCAAAGCCCATGGTGGCGGGTGGGAGGGTCTTGGCTGGGATGGAGGGGAACCGGTGCTGCAATTCTCTACAAGGAGAGTGTTTCGGAAATCTTCTTGTTCAGATTGATGGTTCGATTCCGAGGATTATCCGGGCATCCACGATGGCGCACCCTTTTCCCTTCTCGTAGACGATGAGCGGGTTGATATCCAATTCTTTTATTTCGTCGAAATCCGTGACAAGCTGGGAGAGCCTTTTCAAGCACTCGGCAATAGCCTCTATGTCATAGGGCTTTTCGCCGCGGAAGCCTTCAAGGATCTTGTGGGTTTTAGTCCGAGTGATCATCAGGGTGGCTGTTAATTCACGGATGGGTGCCAGCCTGAAGGTCACATCCTCGAGGGCTTCCACGTAGATTCCTCCCAGGCCGAACATCAGTATCGGCCCGAACTGAGGGTCTCTGCTCATCCCGATGATGATCTCTTTTCCCGGAGACACCATCTCTTCCACGATCATTCCCTTGACTTTGGCATCCGGCTTCCTGGAAAGGACATTCTTCAGGATCTCATGGTAGGCTTTGCGCACTTCGGTCTTGTTCTTCAGGTTGAGCTTGACTCCGCCGAAATCGAATTTATGGAGGATATCCGGAGAGGCGATTTTCAAAACAACGGGAAAACCGATCGTGTTTGCGGCATCCACCACCTGGGTTTCGTTTTCCGCCAGAAGAGATTCGACCACCGGAAAGTTATAGGCTTTGAGGATTTCGTAGGATTCCTGCTCCAGGAGGGACTGCCGTCCTTCTTTGATGACCGAATCCAAGATCCCTTTGGCTCTGGTTTTATTCACTTTATATTTCTTTACACCAGTTTGTGGACGGCGAAGCCACCAGGTGAATTTGGTCATCTCAGAGAGGACTCTTGCCGCTGACTCGGGAAAACGGTAATCCGGGATGCCGTTCTCTTCAAGGATTTCGATTCCCTTGGACACGTCATACACACCCAAAAAACAGCAGAGAACAGGCTTTTTGAATTCCTTGGAGACCGTCACAATGGTATCGGCTATCTTCTCCACATCAGTAAAAGCAGTCGGAGTGAGGATGATGATACAGGAATGGACATTTTTATCCTTGAGTATGGCTCGGAGAGTTGCTTTGTATTGTTCTTCCTGTGCTTCGGCGATGAGGTCGACAGGGTTGTTCAAGCTTGCGGTCGGAGGCAATATCTTTTTCATGGTATTCATCGTGGTCGGGCTGAAAGAGGCAATGTTCAGGCCGTAACGGATACAGGAATCAGTAGCGAGTATGCCCGGGCCTCCGGAGTTGGTGACGATGGCCACCTTGTCTCCTTTAGGCAGAGGCTGACTGGAGAAAGCTTTGACATAATCGAATATTTCTTCCAGGGTCTCTCCCCTCAAGACACCGCATTGGCTGAAGATGGCATCGTAGACCTTGTCCGAGCCTGCCAGGGAGCCGGTGTGAGATGATGCCGCTCGAGCCCCGAGAAGCGTTCGGCCTGCTTTAAGAGCAATGATGGGCTTGGGATTGGTCGGGCTGTTCGTGGTCTCTCGGGCGATGTTCATGAATTCCCGTCCTTTGCTGAGGTCCTCAAGGTACATCAGGATAACGTCCGTCTTCGGGTCGTTTTTAAGATAGAGAAGGAGCTCGTTCTCATTCAAGCCGGCTTTATTCCCCATGCTGATGAACTTTGAGAAGCCAATATTCGATTCTTTGGCATAATCCAGTACAGCCACACATAAAGCACCGCTCTGGGAGATAAGGGCGATATTCCCTTCCTTGGACATTTTTGTGCCGAAAGTGGCGTTCATGGATAGCTCAGGATCGGTGTTGATCACGCCCAGACAGTTTGGCCCGACCAGGGAAAGGCCATATTTTTCGATGATCTTTTTAACCTTTTCCTCCAGCTCTGCACCTTCTCCTCCGATTTCTTTGAACCCGGCCGAGATGACGATCGCTCCTTTGATATGCTTCCTCCCGCATTCCTCCAGGACCTCAAGAACGAATGGGGATGGGACGACGATCACTGCGAGGTCGACAACATCGGGAATCTCGATGACATTGCGGTAGCACTTGATGCCGAGAATCCCTTTGGCTTTGGGGTTGACAGGATAGACGATGCCCTGATAACGGCTGTCGATTATGTTGGCCAGAAGGGACTGTCCTACGCTTCCCGGCTGTCTTGAAGCGCCAATGACTGCGATCGACCTTGGGTAGAAGAGTGAATTGAGTCTTTCCGTTATGTTTGAATTCTTCATAGCTGACTTTCCCTTTTCGTCAATTGAAAATCTTTTCCCTCTAAGAGCTAATTTTGGTTTTGAGCATCGAGTAATTTTCGCTTTCGGTTTTCAACATTGTAATTCCGCCCAAATGAAAAATCAACACAAATAGCCCGAATGTGAACATTTTGGCTCGTTTTTACGTATGAGAAGTGTCCTTAGGCTGAAGTGCATGTCTGTCCAGTTGAGATGTTCAAGGCTGTGTGCTATATTCGATTTTCTGTTTTAATTGATTTTACTCATAAGAAAGGAGGCGTGATGAGAAAAAGTATTTTAGCGAGTTTTCTTTTCATTACAGTCTTATTTGCCGGGATTTCCTATGCCTCGCAAGAGGCGCGAGTCCTTCGTTTTCCGACTGTTTACAAGGACCAGATCGTATTCACCCATGCTGGAGATTTGTACACCGTGTCCTCCAAAGGCGGAGTGGCACGGAAGCTTACCAGCCATCAAGGCTTTGAGCTTTTTGCCCGGTTCTCTCCTGATGGAAAATACATCGCCTTTACCGGGGAATACGATGGGAATCGCGAGGTCTATCTGATGCCGAGTCAGGGAGGTATCCCCAAAAGACTGACTTATACTCCTACCCTCGGCCGTGATTTTGTCTGGGACCGAATGGGCCCCAACAATATCGTGATGACCTGGAAAAACAGCGGCAAGCATTTCGTCTTCCGTTCGCGGATGATAGAGTGGAATGATTTTAACGGCCAGCTCTTTCTGGCTTCTGTGGAAGGAGGACTCCCTGAGCAGCTTCCTCTTCCGAGAGGAGGATTCTGTTCGTTCTCTCCTGATGATAAAAAGCTGGCTTATAACCGGATCTTCCGTGAGTTCAGAACCTGGAAGCGTTACCGCGGTGGGATGGCGGACGATATCTGGATCTATGATTTCGAGACAAAAAAGATAGAGAATATGACCAATAACCCCGCTCAGGATATCATTCCCATGTGGAAAGGAGACAGGATTTATTTCCTTTCAGACAGGGATGAGAATAAAAAGATGAACCTTTTTGTCTGCGACCTGGGTACAAAGGAAACCAGGAAGCTGACAGACTTCACGGATTTCGACATCAAATTCCCGTCCATAGGCCCGGAGTCGATCGTGTTTGAGAACGGTGGCTACATCTACCGCTTCGACCTGGATAAGGAAGAGGCTGAAAAGGTTCCTGTCTTGATATCCGGGGATTTGACCACGAGCCGGAGCCGTATTGTCAAGGTCAACGAGATGATCACCAATTATGAGATCGCACCGGATGGAAACAGGGCTCTTTTCGGAGCGCGCGGCGATATCTTCACCGTGCCTGTCAAACACGGGAACACGAGGAACCTGACCGAGACCTCCGGTGTTCATGAGCGGGACTCAAAGTGGTCTCCTGATGGACAGTGGATCGCCTACATATCAGATGCAACGGGTGAAGATGAGATCCACATCATGAAGCAGGATGGCTCTGAGAAGCCTGTTCAGCTCACTACTGGCGCGGATACTTATAAATATCAGACCTACTGGTCGCCTGACTCCAAGAAGATCCTCTGGTCTGACCGGCTTTTCCGCCTCAATTATGTGGACATCCAGTCGAAGAAGGTCGTGGAAGTAGCCAGGACCGACGTTTGGGAGATCAGACAGTATGCCTGGTCCCCGGACAGCAATTGGATTGCTTATACCAAGCCTGAAGAGATGTCGATGCCGAAAATATACCTCTATGACTGTAAAAACCAGAAAACCCATGAAGTCACAGACGGCTGGTATTCCTCTTACTCACCTGCGTTTGATTCAGAGGGGAAATATCTGTTCTTTGTCTCGGATAGAGATTTTATTCCTTATTTCAGCCGGACAGAATGGAACCATGCCTATCTCTCCATGGCCAAGGTCTACATGGTCACCCTTTCCAGGGATCTCAAATCTCCTTTCGAACCCAAGAGTGACGAGGTCGCTGTAAAGAAAGAAGAAGAGAAAAAGGAAGAAAAACCGGCGACAAAGAAGAAAGCGAGCAAAGAGGAGACGCCCAAGGAGGAGAAGAAGCTGGTGAAAGTCGACCCGGACGGGCTAAAAGACAGGATCATCGCTCTTCCTATCCAGGTGGCGAATTATTGGCAAATCACCTCAATCGGTGACAAGATCTATTACATGTCCAGGGGAGACAGGGACAGAAGTGCTTCTTTGAAGATGTACGACCTGAACCAGCAGAAGGAAACCGACCTCGGAAACATCAACGGTTATGAGATCTCCCATGACCAGAAAAAGATGCTTGTCAATCAGGCAAGGGACTTCGCCATCATCGACCTGCCGGGCGCGCCGATCAAGATAACCGAAAAGCTGGACCTGTCCAGTATGGAAGCCAGGGTCGATTTCAGAAAGGAATGGGACCAGATCTTCGATGAAAGCTGGAGGCAGATGAAATATTTCTTCTACGCTCCGAACATGCATGATGTGGATTGGGACAGGATGAAGCAGCTTTACGAACCATTGGCTCAGTCTGTCCACCACCGGATGGATCTGACCTACGTCATCGGAGAGATGATCGGCGAGCTGAGTGCCGGCCATACCTACGTGGGCGGCGGCGATACGCCGGATGTGGAAAGAATAAATGTCGGCAGGCTCGGTGCCCAAGTTGTTCGTGACCCGAAATCAGGATACTTCAGGGTCAGCCAGGTCCTGAAAGGACAGAACTGGGATCCCTCCCTCCGTTCCCCGCTCACGGAAATAGGCGTGAATGTAAAGGAAGGAGAGTATATCCTGGCTGTCAATGGGCAGTCCACCAAAGCTATGGCTGATTTCTACGAAGCGCTCCTGAATACCGTGGGAAAGCAGGTCAAGCTTAAGGTGAGTTCTACCCCCGAGGAGAAGGGGAGCCGCGAGGTGGTCGCTATTCCGATCCGGGATGAGCTGTCTCTCTATTACTTCAACTGGGTCCAGGGCAATATCGAGAAAGTCGATAAGGCTACCAACGGCAAAGTCGGCTACATCCATATCCCGAACATGGGGCCTGATGGGTTGAACGAGTTCGTCAAGCATTTCTACCCTCAATTGAGGAAAAAAGCTTTGATCATCGACGTCCGCAGTAACGGAGGCGGGAGTGTCTCGCCGATGATCATCGAGCGGCTGAGGCGGGAAGTAGCCATGATGGGAGTGGCGCGTGGCGCTCTCCCCACACCCGACCCCGAAGCGGTTATTATTGGGCCGATGGTCTGTTTGATGGATGAGTTCTCTGCCTCTGATGGCGATATTTTTCCTTATCGCTTCAAAAAACATCAACTCGGCAAGCTCATCGGAAAGCGAACCTGGGGCGGAGTCGTGGGTATCCGCGGCACATTGCCTTTAGTTGACGGTGGGTATCTTTTTAAGCCTGAGTTCGCCACCTTCGGCTATGATGAGAAGGATTGGATCATTGAAGGAATTGGCGTTGAGCCGGATATCTATGTAGACAATGACCCGGCCAAGGAATATGCCGGGGTCGATGAGCAGTTGAATAAGGCTATCGAAGTCATCCTCGAAGAGCTGAAAACCAAAGAGAAAGAGCTCCCCAAGACGCCTCCTTATCCCAAAAAGAAAAAATAAATTTCGCAGAAACTCAGGGAGAGAAAGTTTTGAAAGAGAAAGTAAAAGTGGTCTGCCCTGATTGCGGAGCAACGAATAACTTTCCTCTCGATCACCGAGGGAAAAAGGTGGTCTGCGGCCGCTGCAAAAGCATCCTCCCTGAACCCGGAACTGTGGTCGAGCCCCTGCCGAACCAAATCGTCAACCTGCTTCAGAGTTCGCACCTTCCGATTATGGTTGATTTCTACTCTCCTACGTGTGCTCCCTGCCATATGATGAGCCCAGTCGTTGAAGCTCTCGCCAAACGGAAAGCCGGTGAGCTCATGGTGCTGAAAATCAACGTGGACCAGAACCCTCAAACAGCAGCTCAATTTGCAATCCTGGGCGTTCCCACATTCGTCATTATGTTTAATGGCCATGAGAGAGGTCGGACAAGCGGTGCCATGCCGGAGGCTGACCTGGCTTTATGGGTGGCCAGCAGAATCTAGGAGATTTGCATCATACTTTTCGTGGTAAGCATCATTTTTTCCAAGGTTGTTAAAGATTTTGGGAAGCAGCTTAGCTCCCAATCAGA
>JAOUKO010000153.1 GCA_029882525.1 Candidatus Aminicenantota bacterium
ACGCACGCCCAAAAGTCTATTGCAGCGATTTTTGAAAGGACAGGATTTTCCCGTTAAAACGATTGAGACGGAAATTTCGAAAAATCCCGGAAAGGAATTCTAAGCCTTTTCCAGGTATATTAGTTTATTTAAGTAAATATAAGTATAATTAAGTAAATTTAACTAACCTGGATTCTTCAAAAAGCCTGCCCCCGCCATATCATATTTTCAATGACAGGGGCGCTTTTGGGCTTGAAACTACTTCATCAGCATCTTGGCCTGGACCTCTCCTCCGTTTACTCTCCAGAGTATGGGCTGTGGCCTGTCCTTTCCTTCTGTATAATCCGGGGTGTTCTCCCAGTGATAATTGAGAATCAGGTTGTAGTCGGAAAAATGCTGCCAGCGGCGGCGCGGCATATCTGTGATCATGTGGAAGTGATTCGCGGGTATCCCGACCTTGGCCAGGCTGGAAGGAACATGCTCAAAAGTCAGAAAGGTGTGAGGCCAGGAATAGTTGGAAGCATGGCAGCATCTCTCCAGCAGAGAAGGTGGAAGCTCGATGCTCTGGGCTTCATCGTGGACCATGGTGAACATCCCGGAAAGGCCGGAGTAAGCCACCCTGCCGGCCATCCCTTTTATCCCTTGGGGTGAGACATAGCCCACGGAAAATCCAAGCCCGGGAAAATAATACTCGATGGCTTTAAAGAGATACGCTTCACGAGCATAATCTAAGGAGGCGCTCCCCGAATTATTCCCATCTATGAAACCCCTCTCCATCCAGGGTTCATTCTTGAACGGAGCCAGATCAAGCTTGAGCTCCTTGGCATTCTTTTCTATCTCCCAGGGCTCATAAACCTTTCTGAAATCCATGAAGAGAGGTGGTTTGCCTCCGGAGAGATAACAATAGGAGATCATGGTCAGAAGGCCCTGAATATCGTTCTCCGTGGAGAAAGGAATCACCGTCTTTTTCCCCGTATGGTCTTCAGTGGAGTTGAACAGGGATTCGGCGATATCCGCAGTCGAAAGCGGGATTCCTCTTCTATCAGAACCCCAGGCCAATTGACTCGTCCAGCCACCGGCAATGGCGTTGATGTCTTTCATGTAATCCCTGATGATCAGGTACAGGGCCAGGCCTTCATCCAGTTTTTTCTTATCCTCTTCTGATAGAGCAGGAGGTTTTATGTTCTGAGTGTACACAGGCGTTTTGGACTCGACGATCTCTTCAGTGTTGGCGAAGATCCGGTCTTTGAACTTGATGTTCACCACCCAGTTCCTCAGGTCCTTGAGCTCCTTCGGGTCGTATCCTGCTTCTTTCTGGAGCATGTCGGCAAATATCTTCATGGATTCCCGGGTGGACTCCAGGCCGAAGAAGCGTCTGGCAGCGTGGACATGGTTCAGGGCAGTCTCCATCTGCATGGAATCGGTATCCACGGAGAGATATCTTTTCCCTTTCAACGCGGCTGAGGCCATCATGGCATAAGCCAGATCAACAATCTCCTCCTTGGTCTTCTCATCGAACTCCGGATTCATCCCGGTCTCCGGCATATTGCCAATGACCATCGGGCAGAGACGTCCGGTCTGCGCGTAGGCACCGACAAGAGCGTCTATACCCACGACTCCTGGCTTGGGCGCATTGTTCCCACCCACGCAGGCCAGAGGAATCGTCTGGGGGAAATGGGCAGTCAGAGCCATGGCGCTCTTTCCGGGGAAAAACCATGTGTCAGGAACGATGATCAGGGCTTCTGCCCCGGCTTCCTTCGACTCTTTTGCTCCGGAATCTGCTGTTCCCTCGCTGTCTATCAAATGCGAACAGTAAAAAACATTGGGAGGTTTTCCATCGGGAAGCCGCAGCCTTTCTGCCAGCAATTCGGCTGTCATCTTTCCAATATTGAATGCCCTCTTCCGAGAAGCATCATCGATTCGAGGGTCGCAGGGAACAAACACTCCCAAGGTAGGAAGACCTGATTGCTTTTCTTTGACAAAAGGCATCTTTCCTCCTCCACAGCGAGATCATTCGCTGAAATGGTCTCTGCCTAAATCTATTATCCTGAATTATTCATAAAATATGCCGGCCTTAATCTTTCATTCCCTTCGCTTTCGTCTTTCCTCCATATCGGGCTCGATATGAACCAGGACGTTGACTGGCCTGGACAACCTTTCTTGAATCTCCAGTTCGAGCTTCATGGATATCTCATGGCTTTCCTTCACAGTGAGCTTAGGGTCGACCAGCACGTGAACGTCCACAATCAACTCACCTCCGAGCTTTCTCGTCCGGAGAGCATGCCATCCGAAAACATTCATCTCATTGGAGAGGACCTTCTCAATCTCCTGAATGGATTCGCTGTCAGCCGAATGTTCGGACAGCTCGAGAAGCCCATCAAAGAAAATCTTTCCCGAGACAGCGATGATCATGAAGCCGACGACGATGGCTGCAACCTGGTCCGCGTGTCCCCATCCCAAAAGGCTGGCTATGCCGCCGATCAAGACTGCCACCGAAGAGAGCGCATCAGACCGTTGATGCCAGGCATTGGCATAGACGACAGCGCTGTGAGTGATCCGGGAGACTTTCCTGGTTATATGGAATAAGATCTCCTTTGAAACGACAGAAACGGCAGCCACCACAAGGACCATGAATCCAGGGAATCTGTGTTCATGGCGGTAGATCGAAATACCGGCCGACCAGATAATCCCGAAGCTGACGACAAGCAAAACCACGCCGATCAGTAAAGAGGCAATGGTCTCCAGCTTTCCGTGGCCATAGGGATGAGTCTTATCCGCAGGACGGCTGGAGAGGCGCGTTCCGACCAGGACAACGAAATCCGTCGCAAGGTCAGAAAAAGAATGGACTCCGTCGGCGATGAGCGCAGAAGATTTTATCAGGATCCCGGAGAGAAGCTTTAAAACTACCAAGGAAACATTGAGAAATACTCCCCAGAGAGTGACTGATCGAATTCTTTTTACTCTCTCAGTTATGGAATGAGATGTCATTCTGTCACCTCTGACCACAGCTGCACAAGCTGAAACGTCTTCCCTATTATAGAGAAAGTCTGGGTTGAATGCTAACCTTAATTGGAGAACCGAGAGCATTAAATTATCCGTAATAAAAATAAATATATTTGTATTATTGGGCAAAATTTTGTAAATAATGGGAACACAGTCGCAAGGTCGACCGGGATGAATTTTATGAACTCTTCTTTTTTTAAGAAATACCTTCTTCCCGGCTTCGTATTCCAGTCAGTGGTGATCGCAGGTGGATACGGAACAGGACGGGAGCTCGTCGAGTTTTTTCTGAATTACGGCCCTCTCGGAGGCTTTCTGGGAATGCTCCTGTTCACGACGGTCATCTGGTCGGTCCTGCTGGCTGTGACCTTTGAGTTTTCCCGGAAATTCCGCGCTTATGACTACCGCACTTTTTTCATGAAACTCCTCGGCCCGGGCTGGTTTGTGTTTGAGGTGATCTACTTTATCCTGCTGCTTCTGGTGCTGGGTGTCATCGGTTCTGCGGCCGGGGCACTCCTCAAGTATAACTTCGGCCTTCCCTACATCGTGGGAGTCATGATCATGCTGGCCGCGATCGGTTTCTTGACCTTCAAAGGAAGCGGCTTGATCGAAAAATTCCTCTCGAGCTGGTCTTTACTCCTCTATACTGTCTACGGGCTTCTTCTGGTGTTTGCTCTTGTCAAATTCGGCCCCGAAATTCAGAAAAATTTCGCGAGTGCTCCTGTCCTCCCCGGTTGGGCCCTGGGCGGTTTCAAGTATGCCCTCTACAACCTGGGAATCATCCCTGCGGTCCTGTTCTGCATCCATCACATCGAGACGAGAAAAGAAGCCATTTCTGCCGGCCTTCTCGGAGGTTTGATCGGCATTCTTCCCGGAGTTTTCTTTTATATCTCCGTTGTCAGCCATTATCCGGATGTGCTGCCTGAAGAAGTGCCGGCGTATTACGTCTTCCAGAAGCTGGGAGCGCCTTTTCTGCTCATTCTTTTCCTAATCGTCCTGTTCGGAACTCTGATCGAAACCGGCACCGGCTTCATCCATGCTGTCAACGAACGGATCCGGTCGGCTCTTGAAGCCAGAGGCAAAAAACTCCCTCCCTGGCTAAGACCGGTCGTGGCGTTAATCCTTCTTTTGATTGGCTTGGCAATATCCACCTTCGGGCTGGTAAACTTGATCGCCAAAGGCTACGGAAGCATAAGCTGGGGATTCCTGGTCGTCTACATCATTCCCCTGATGACCCTGGGCATCTACAAAATTATCAGGAATCGATGACTCTCTTCTCTCACCCGCAACCTCATTTTATCCGGAATTGAGAGCCGCTTTTACACGTATTCTATAGTGGCAGGTGGCTTGGGTGTGATCTCGTAGGCTACTCGAACCACTTCAGGGATCTCATCCGTGATCCTCCTGGAAATGGCCATCAGGGTATCCCAGGGAACCTGGGTCGGACTCGCGGTCATAGCGTCTTTGCTCTCCACAGACCGGACAATGATAATGTCACCGAATTTTCTCCGGCCTTCTTCAATACCGGTGCCTTTGTCGCTCAACAGGACAGCAAACGCCTGGAAAGGCTTAAGGCTTTCAATCTCCTCCTCCACGATCTGGGTGGCTTTCCTGACCAGAGACACTTTCTCCGGCGTCACCTCGCCGACCACTCTTGCTGCCAGGCCCGGACCCGGGAAGGGCATCCTGGCATAGATTCTCTCCGGAAGCCCGAGCGCCCGAGCCACTTTTCTGACTTCGTGCTTGAACAGTTCTTTCAGCGGCTCGACAACTTTAAATCCGAATCCTTTCTCAGGATCTATCCCGATCTGCTCGAGGATGTTGTGCTGGGTCTTGACGCCGCCTTTTGTCTCGATGATGTCTGCGGCAATCGTACCCTGGACCAGGTACTTCGCTTGGCTCCTCATCACCTCTCTGCCAAAAACCGTGTAAAAGATATCCCGGAATGCTTTTCTTTTTTCCTCCGGGTCTGATATTCCTTTAAGAGCATAAAAAAACTCATCCTGGGCGTCGATGATATCCACCGGAATCCCCAAGCCGGCGAATATCCTGCTCACGTCCTCAGGCTCATTGGCTCTCATCAAACCGTCGTCGATAAAGATCACTTTCAGGTTTGAGCCTATGGCCCGATGAGCGAGGACAGTGCAGGCCGAGCTGTCCACTCCCCCGGAAAGAGCGGATATCGCCTTTTCTGACCCGGTGATCGACTTTATTTCCTCGATTTTTTCCTCGATGAATTTTGCTTCGTCCATGAGATGACTCCTCGGTTAAATTTTTCCAAATCATACATTATCACAGCCAAAATGATAAGAGAAAAATCCTGCGCATTTTATTTCCAAGAAAAGCTGTTAAAGACGTCACCTTTAGAGGTGAAATGACGTGTTTGAAATTCATCATCAAATCCACCCTTAAAGGCTATTGCGGCTTTGAACCTTCTTTGCAATATTGTACATGGAATCCAAAGGAGGGCTCTTCCAAAGCGTACCAAGGCTTAAAAGGGAGCAGGGCAAAACGGAGGATCCTCTCCCGCCCTCCTTTTTTTTATGGCATCAAACCTCTAGAGCTTCTCCAACTTCCCCTTCAAGTCCCAATCCCATTCCATATAAAAAAACAAGTATCTCTGCTTTCCACTTTGAGAATGTCAATGACACGTTTGTCTTGTCTTCAATATAATTGATAAAAAGCGCTACGGTATTACTGAGCATAAAGAGCATGTCCTGATTTCTACCCGATAATTCAGGCGGTGAAAAGGTCCTTGGTGGAGAAATTCGGCTCACTGGTCAGGTTGACCCCGAGTCTTTTTAAACCCACCTCATCACCCGGAGTCGGAATATGAGTCATATGGACCTCGCATCCCTGAAGCTCTTTCAGCTTGCTCAAAGCCAATTTGGCGGTCGGGTTGGAAGTCGCTCCTATGCTCAAGCTGATCAGAGTCTCTTCCAAATCCAGGCTGATTGACCTGGCGCTGAGAATATCCTTTTTCAGGCCCGAGATGGACTCGATGATCTCCGGGGACAGGATATGGATATGATCAGGGATCTGGGCGAGCTCTTTGACTGCGTTTAAAACCAGACTCGAAGCTGCATGCATCAGAGGAGAGTTTTTGCCGGTTACGATCGACCCGTTTTTTAATTCAACAGCTGCCCCGCAGAAAATTCCTTTATTCCCCTTTTTCCCAGTTTTGGCTTCCTCGGCCGCCTGTCTGGCCGGTTCAACCACTCTCCGGTTTTCAGGTTTGACATCCAATTCTTCCATCAGGAGTTCCACCCTCTGGACCGTCTCTTTTTCCGCAAACCCCATGGCATACTCGCAGGAATACCTGAAATACCGCCTGATCACTTCCTGCATGGCAGCCTCTCTGACTTTTTTATCGCTGACAATGCCGGTGCTGGCCCGGTTGACGCCCATATCCGTGGGCGATTTATAAACAGACTCAGCTCCGGTGAGCTTTTCCAGAATTCTCCTCAGGACAGGGAAGATCTCCACATCCCGGTTATAATTCACAGCCGTTTTCCGGTAGGCCTCCAGATGGAAAGAATCGATAAGGTTGAAATCTCCGAGATCAGCTGTAGCAGCTTCGTAGGCGACATTGACCGGATGCTTCAAAGGCAAGTCCCAGATGGGAAATGTCTCGAACTTGGCATACCCGGCTTTTATTCCCCGCCTATAATCGTGGTAGAGCTGTGAGAGACAGGTGGCCAGTTTTCCGCTTCCCGGCCCGGGGCCTGTGACCACGATAAGCGGCTTTTCCGTCTGAATGTATTTGTTAGCTCCGTAGCCTTCATCGCTGACGATGGTATCGATATCCATCGGATAGCCTTTAGTAAAGCGGTGAGTAAAAACCTTGATGTTGCGCCTCTCCAGCTTATTCTTAAATATTCTGGCTGCGGG
>JAOUKO010000154.1 GCA_029882525.1 Candidatus Aminicenantota bacterium
GACCCCGCAGGCCGTATGGCCCCGCTCCTCTCCGGTCAGAAGGAACAGAATCAGTTCATTGAGGTGAGCAATAGGAAGGAGTTCTCCCCCTGAAATCCTCTGGACATAGATGCCCATGACTTTCTCGAGCTCCTGCCCGTAAAGGGCCACAAAGGACGGAAAATCCCTGAACGGCTCCCGGTCTTCAGCCCAATGCCAGAAAAAATGATTGACCAGCCTTTCCTGGTACAGCCTCATAAACTCTTCAAAGCAGTTGAAGAGAGACTGCTCCTCCCGGAGAGTCGACCAATGAAGCACATGCCCGTTATAAATCTTGGCTAACTCCCTGAGGTTTTCCCTGATATTAACCAGATCGGTTCCCAGGCGCACCCGGTTGTGCTGCTCCTCATCACCATCTATTGAAATCGAATACAACCATATATCCTTCATGAAATCAGGAAAGAGGCGCAGGGTGTCGATGATGAGCTCTCCGTTGGTGTAGACCATGAACCTGTATCTGTCTGTTCCATCCGATTCCCTCAGAATCCGCCAGGTTCTTTCCATTTTCTCGGGGAGGAGAAATGGTTCTCCCCCGTAAAAACAGACGGTGATCATCTGATCCGGATGGCGTTCAGCCAATTCTTTGATAATGACGGCGTCCCGCTCGGGCTCGGCATCTTGAGAGGTTATGAACTCGCTGCGGGGATAATCGCAGCCCAAGGTGATGGCACTGTTGACGCACCCAATACACCGGGCATAGCAGCGTCCGGTGATGGTCAGATGAATCATGATGCTCTCGTCTGTCTCGAGAGTTTGACCAGCAAAGGGACGGTCGGTTTGAACTTCAACCGCATCAAACCGGGACAAGTCCTTAAACCGGGAGTAGCCTATCCCCGCAACCGGGCGGTTGATCGCTTCTTTTTTTTCCATAATCCCAACCTTCACACCCACATCACTGGATTTCCCCTGTTCTCACAATAGAACTCTTTCCCAGACTATAACTTATAACATAAAAAAAAACTGAGTCAACCGGAGAGTGAAAAGGAAGGGAAAAACACGAGATTTAATCCCAGAAATTTCGGTCGGAAGAAATCGAGGTATTATTAAAAAAAGCTTGCCTCTTTGAGCGACCTTCCAACCCCCTTCTAGTCGATCTCGGAGCTTTCTGTCTGTTCAATATGCTCTTTGAGGGCTCTGATGTGATCTTCGGGAGTATCCACAAACTCAATCCCCAGCTCGAACAATTCATCAGCGTAACGGCTTTTAATCCAGCGCACTTTTCCGAAGGCGCTGATCAATCTGTGCGGCTTTTCCAGAATCAGCTCTATCTTTAGGGTGGAGTTGATCGGTAGAAATGAATTGGCAAAAACCCGGAGACCAGTAGACGAGATATCCTTGGTCAGATGGTAGCTTATTTTTTTATCAGGTGTAAAAGTCTCGGAAGGGACCAGTTTGATCGTAACTTGGGCTTCTTCTTTGACTCTTTTTGCTCTCCGTTGCTCCGTCATAATCTCGACTCCTTGTGATCCTCTCAATGAAGAGCGAAGTTATTCGCTCGCGATGCTCAACTCTGAAAGAAGAGGGAACTTGAACTGTGCTCTAATTTTGCCTATTCCTAACTCTTTTCTTCCCTAATTTATGGTTGAATGAGGTTCGTCCACGCCGCCTTTGGTCAGCCATCTTATAGCACAGAAACCAAACGATGTCAAAAAAAAGATAAAAAATTTGTTAAGTTAAATTATTAATTTACAATCTTTAACGATACGAAATTCTGGTTTCCATCCATGAACAACGTCCATTTTCTAAGCGGAAAGACGAAGTCTGCCTCTATCAGCTATTTCTGGTAGAGATAGATGTCATGCTCTTCGCCGTCTTCTGATTTTAAAGTGACGAAGCTGACTTCTTTGGCCTCCCAACCCGGAATGGAGTAATTATGGGAGACAACATAAGTCCCCGGCTTAAGCTGTTTATCTAACAGAGGTCGGAGCAGCGCGTTGGATTCTTCCAGGAGATAAATGGCCACTACCGTTGCTTCTGAAAAATCCACTTTCATCACGTCATTCTCCCGGAACTCGACGAGATGCTCGACTCCCGCCACCTTAGCCGAAGCATTGGCCTCGCTGATCCGCTGGGGATCTATATCGATGCCGATTCCGCGGGCTCCGTATTTCTCTGCGGCCAATATCACTATCCGTCCGTCTCCGCAGCCCAGGTCATATAGGATATCATCCTTATCCACCTTCGCCATCTCGAGCATCTTCTCCACCACGATCATCGGCGTCGGGACCCAGGGAGCCAGGTCCTCAGCGTCGGTCCTCCCATGGGAACCTTCATAAAGCTCGAGCTCATAGTTCTCATTATAGCGGAACGAATAAGGCGTTCCAGGACTGAGTCTGTAGGTTATGGTCTCATCGCCCTGTTCAAAAAAAACGTCCATAGCCAGCTCGCCGGGAAAGCGCTCGATCTCGCCCACTTCAAGAGTCATCGCCCTGGACTGGGCATCAGAATTAAAAGGCTTAATTCTGTAGGTAACAGTCTCATGAGTGACGTTGCGAATCGTGATTTCTTTTTGTTTCTGAGCTTCCGCTGAACCAGACGTTAAGCCTGGATCGATCTCGTTCCCGGCCGGACAGGAGGCAAGCAACCAGGCAACAACCACTATTACCAGAAAGACAATCAACGCTGCAAAAATGACTTTCCTGTTCATAGGCTTACTCCTCAAAATATAACCTGCAACTCATAATCTTTTTTGTCATTTAATCGATTAGGTTTGGCTTTTATCATTCCTCAATCGATTTTAAAGCTTTATTATCAAGAAAACCGTTATTTTGAAAATCTACTAATATTAACGCAATAATTCGTGTTACATCCTCTATTGAGCAGGCCTGGATGCCGCCTTCGAGCTCCCGTAGCGGAGGGGGGACCCGTCGGTTTATCCGACGGGGGGAACCGACGGGACAGGTTCCCTCGGGGTCCGGGGGCTGAGGGCGGCTTCAGACCGCACAGAGATTGTAACCTTATTTACTGCGTTTACATTAGTATAAACGTATTAAATAATATGTCATTGCGGTTGAAACGAAGCAATCTCGTGCAGAATTATTCAGATAAAGAGATTGCCACGCCCCTGAGGCTCGCAATGACAGCGGTAATACATTTATTGCATTTACAATACTTCAAACTATTTCTTCTCGCCGCGCGGCAACCAGACAGCCATCTCCCCCGGCCCACGATGTGACCAGGAATAATAGGGAACCGCGACCAGAAATCCGGAGCCATCCGATTTCTTCACCGCAATCACGTTCACTCCCCCCAATAGCTCGGGGTGGAATTCAACCGTGAATACCGCATCATCCAGCAAGATCCGGTTGAGCACCTTACCGTCATTGTCCACTCCCTCGAAACAGTAGACAAGGGGTCCGCGCTGCAGGGCCACCAGGCCCTGATTGTGTTCCACATTCTGGTGAGAAACAACCCTTCGGACAGGCATGGGCAGAACAATCTCTATCTCATCCCCTTTTGCCCAACGTCTACGGATGCGGGCGAAACCCTTGGCCAGCTCCAGGGGAATATGCTGTGAATTCACCTTGAGCGCGACCTGTTCTCCGTCTTCATTCAAGAAAGCATACAGATCACTGGGCACAGGCTTATTCCTGGCCCAGCCAGGGATGCGGATATACACGGAAAATTCCTGGGACTGCTCCGGACGGATGGTTATCCTGATTTCTCCGTTCCACGGGTAACGCGTCTCCTGGCTCACTTCGACAAGGTTCCTGCCTATCCTGACTTTTCCCTTCCCGGCGACAAAAAGATTGACGTACAGCCCATCGTCCTGACTCGCGTAGACATAGCCCGGAAAAGAGGGAAGAAAACGGGCCACGTTCACCGGACAGCAGGCGCAGTCGAACCAGGGCTTGCGCGTCGTTTCTCCCTGGTTAAATTCATATTTGCCGTTTGATTCCAGCGGGTTGGGATAAAAAAAGAGGTCTCCGCTCAAGGATATTCCCGAGAGCAGTCCGTTGTACAGCGTTCGCTCCAAAACATCGAGATATTGGGTATCGCCATGCAGGAGAAACAGGCGGTGATTCCAGAAAACATTGCCGATGGCGGCACAGGTCTCGTTATAGGCTGTGGCGTTAGGCAGTTCATAGTCCTCTCCAAAGGCCTCGCCATCATGCCGGGAGCCAATACCACCGGTCACGTACAGCTTTCGAGAAACGACATTTTCCCAGATACGGTCAATGGCTTGAATATACCTTATATCCCCAGTCAAGGCAGCCACATCGGCCATGGCCGAGTACATGTAGGTGGCCCGGACTGCGTGTCCCACTGCTTCGTCCTGCTCGACGACCGGTTGGTGAGCTTGAAGATACCAGTCCTGATTATAAATGGAGAACTCAGATGTTTCAGGGAACATCCTCTTGTGATATTCGGGCCCGCGCTCATCCAGGAAAAACTTGGCTAGCTTCAGGTATTTTTCATCTCCTGTGATCCTATAGAGTTTAGCCAGCCCTATCTCTATCTCCTGGTGACCGGGAAAGCCCCGTCTCTTTCCCGGGCCGAACACGCTGTCGATGAAATCCGCGTTTTTTAAAGCGACATTCAAGAAATTGCGTTTTCCGGTGGCCAGGTAATACGCCACTGCCGCCTCGTACATGTGTCCGACGTTATAGAGCTCGTGGCTGGACCCTAAGTTTGACCAGCGCTCTTTGCCCGATCCGGGCGCAGGATTTTCGGGATCAATAGTGCGGGTGGTGAAAAGATAACCGTCATCTTCCTGGGCGGCTGCGACCTTGGCAATCAAGTCATCCATGTATTGTTCAAGCTCCGGGTCCGGATGCAGGCTCAGCGAATAGGCCGCTCCTTCCATTATCTTGAAGACATCCGAATCGTTGTACCTACGGCCTTCGAATTCTCCCGGCATCAAGCCGCCGGCCTTAGCGAAATTATCTATTCGTCCGGTCTCTTCACTCTTTTTAAAGGCAAACGGAATCGTGACCGTCCGGTTGGTCTTCATCCGAGGCAGCCAAAAGCCATCTGTAATCTGGACCTCGGTAAAAGCCACGGGTTGTAGGGGGTAATCCTTCAAGCCCTGTCTTGTGCAGACAGGGAGCAACAGACAAAAGGTCAAAAGATAAAATATATAATTCTTAGGCCTCATCCTGCCTCCTCTCATGGAGAACTCTTAGCATATCACCGATATGGTGTCAAACTTAGAAAGCATCTTCTATTTTCGTGACAGTTAAAATTGAAGGTATAATCTGTCACAGCGGCGGTTCCCTTCCATCCTCGCCAAGACCCTCCCACCCTCCGCCATGGGCTTCAGATGGAAAGGAACCGCTGCTGCACTTCTCAACTCATATTAACGCAATCATTCGTGTGACATCCTCTCTTGAGCGAACCTGATGCCGGAGGGGGTAACCGAGAGGACTGGTTCCCTGGGGGTTCGGGGGCTGATGGCGGCATCAAGGCCGCACAGAGATTGTAACCTTATTTACTGCGTTTACATTAAATCAGATATTTCCCCTCTTCACGGAAATAGAGCCTCTTTCAAGCTCGATTTAATTTATTGGACGGAGAAGCGCCCACTCATTGACATCTCTTTTTGGCTGGATTATAGTTCCCTGAAATGTCGGTATGCATGATCCGAAGACACCAAAAAAATCTGACAGCCCTGAAAATGGGGCCATCCATCAAGTCCAAGCCAAGGGAGATTTCATATGACAAACACTTCCGATGAGAAAAAACACTGGTGGCGCTGGCTGATCCTGCTCATTGTCAGCCTGGTGATGTTCGGGGCGTACTACATCTACGACTCCTTAAGCCCCATAAACGATTACATCCAGCAGAGCATGAACGTTGACAGCGCCAAATTTGGACTGCTCTTCTCGTTCTACGCCCTTCCCAACCTCCTCTTCCTGTTGGTTGTCGCCGGTTTTCTCCTCGACCGCCTGGGCATCAGAAAGGCGGGCACTGTTTATGTTTTTCTCATCCTTCTCGGCTCGCTCATCACCTCCCTCGGGGCCGGAAAATCGTTCACCGCCATGCTCATCGGCCGCATGGTCTTCGGCTTCGGGTCAGAAGCTACCATCCTCGTCACCAACAAGGTCATCGCCCGCTGGTTCAAAGGAAGGGAGCTGGGATTCGCCTACGGACTGAATATCACAGTGATGAGACTGGGCACGATACTCGCGCTGAACACCTCAGCCCAGATCGCGGATGCCACGGGTGCGTGGCGCTGGTCGGTGTGGGCGGGAACGATGGTGATGTTCGTCTCTTTCATCGTCTTCCTCATCTACCTGGCGATGGACAGGGACGTGGATAAAGAAATAGAAGCGGGAACAGAGGAAAAAATTGTCGTTAAAGATATCCTGAAATTTAACTCCGCCTTCTGGTTCATCTGTTTTCTCTGCATGACATTCTACTCGGCTGTTTTCCCGTTCACCAATCATGCTCCAAGGTTCCTGCAGATGAAGTTCGGCATTTCGGCTGCCAAGGGAGGCCTGTATACATCCCTGATCATGACCGCCTCGATGATCTTCACTCCTCTACTCGGCCTCCTGGTGGACAAGCTCGGCCACCGGGGAAAGATCATGATCTTCGGGTCGCTGCTCATCGTACCGGCTCATCTGCTGCTCGGGCTGACCTATCTCCATCCGGCTGTTTCCTTCGTCATTCTCGGCATCTCATTCTCGCTCGTGCCCTCGGCTCTCTGGCCGGCTGTGCCCATCCTGGTCAAGGAAAAATTCCTGGGGTCTGCCTTTGGCATCATCGCCTGGGTCCAGATGCTCGGTCTTTTTGTCTTTCCCTGGCTGGCGGGCAAGGTTGTCGACCTCTCGGGGGATGACTACACCAGCATGGAG
>JAOUKO010000155.1 GCA_029882525.1 Candidatus Aminicenantota bacterium
TTTTCCGGAGGCAGCCATCATCTCCGCCACCAGGAGGCCGGCAAAAATACCGTCCTTTTCCGGCAGATGGTCCTTTATGGCCACGCAGGCGCTCTCTTCGCCTCCGAAAATGATCTTGTCTTTCAAAAAGAGGTCAGCCAGGTATTTGAAGCCAACGGGCGTTTTAAACAGAGGGAAACCGTATTTTCTGGCAATCCTGTCGATCAGATGAGTTGTGGCCACAGACCTGGCCACTCCTCCCTTCCATTTTCTCGAGGAAATAAGATAGCCCAGCAGTAAAGAAATGATAAAGTTCGGTACGATGAAGTTGCCTTTCTCATCAACGATTCCGAAGCGGTCTCCGTCGGCGTCGGTGGCGATCCCCAGGTGACACCCTTTTTCCAGGACAAGCGTCTTCAGCTCGCCAAGGTTTTTCTCTGAGCAAGAGGGAGCGATCCCGCCGAAATAAGGATCGACAAACCCGTGGATCTCCTCGACAGGAATATGGTTCTCCTCCAGAATCTCATCCAGATATTCCCGGCTGGTGCCGTAGAGTAAATCCACTGCGATTTTGAGCTTTGATCCGCGGATAAGTTCAAAATCTATTTTATCCTGGATAAAGCATAAATAATCATCCTGGAGGTCTATTTCCTCAACGTATTCAGTCCTGGGGTAATAAGGACAGAAAGAATACTGTTTTTCCAAAGGCTTTATCTCTTTTTCTATCTTATCCGTCTCCTCCGGGAGGGCCGGAGCGCCGGCTTCTGTGTTGAACTTGAGACCATTGTATTCAGGAGGGTTGAACGAGGCAGTAAAGTTGATCCCGCCCTGTGCCTCTCTTCTCAGAATCTGGTAGGCCATGGCTTGAGTGGGAGCGTCCCTGTCGGCCAGAAAAACATGGATCTGGTTATGAGAGAAAACTTTTGCGGCTTCAAAGGCATACCTCTCGGATAGGAAGCGAGTATCATAATTCACCAGGACGGAGACTTTCCTGTCAGGAAATTTTTTTTTCAGGTAGTTGGCTATAGCCTGAACAACAGTCCTGACATTCTGGAAGGTGAATTCTTCCCCCATTACAGCTCGCCAACCCGAAGTTCCGAATCTGATCATTCTTGCTGCCTCAAAATTATCATAAGAACAGAGGAAAAGCAACCGTGTTGACATGCATATCTATGTTGACACTTGGATAAATCTCTTTTACCTTATGAATAATCCAGGTCGACGATGTCAGGTATGAAAAATCGATCTCTCACCGGGATATTCCTTGTATCTTCTGCGACTCTCTGCCTGGAAATCTGCCTGACGCGGTACTTTTCCGTCTCACAGCAGTACCATTTTGCCTTCCTGGTTGTCAGCATCGCTTTCATGGGGTACGGAGCCAGCGGGTCTTTTTTATCCCTTTTCAGAAGGCTTGGCTCAATCGACCGCGATACCTTCCTCTCCTGCAGCTCTCTGCTCTATTCGCTGACTATTCTCGCCAGTTTCCTGCTCTGCAACCTCCTCCCCTTCGATATGATAAAACTCTCCTGGGATAAGGGCCAGATCGGCCTTGTCTTCCTTTTCTACCTTTTCCTCAGCATACCCTTTTTTTTCGCCGGCCTGACCGTATCCTTCGCCATCTCCACAGCTTCGAGCCAGGTGAACAAAATCTACTTCTCTGACTTGCTCGGGGCAGGATCCGGCACTCTGTTTGCTCTCTTCGTCTTCCTTCCCAAGGGGGATAGAGGAGCGATCCTGTTCATATCCTTCCTGGCCCTGTGTGCCTCCTTCCTTTTCAGCCTGAGAAGGAGACTGCGCTTCAAGCTTCTCCTGGCAGGCCTTATGGCCGGAGAAATCATGCTTTTCCTCTGGGCCCCCTCCTGGCTGAGTTTCAGAATCTCTCCTTACAAAGCCCTCCCCATTGCCCTCAAGTATCCCCGGGCAGAGCTAATCCTGACCAGGTGGAATGCCATATCCCGCATCGATGTCCTTGAATCGCCTGCCTTGAGATACGCTCCGGGTTTAAGCCTCCTTTTTGACAGGGAACTTCCTCCGCAGCTCGGCATCTCATCAGACGGAGGAGAGCTTTCCGTCCTCACACGATTCGAAAAAGACCAGGACTCCTCCCTGGATTTCCTCGATTACCTCCCTTCCTCCCTGGCTTATTCTCTGGTCGAAAATCCCCGCACTCTTATTATCGAGCCAAAAGCCGGATTGGATGTCCTTTCTGCACTCCGCTTTAACGCCTCCCAAGTCAAGGTCATCGAGAACAACCCCTTATTCCTGAAACTCCTGCTGCAGGAACTGGATCAGCCCTCCGGATACCTCTATCATTCTCCAAAAATCAGGACCCGGGCAGCGTACAGCCGGGCAGCTTTGAAACAGGAAAAAGACACCTTTGACCTGATCGCATTTTCCCTGACCGATGTCTTCGGGGCCTCTGGTACCGGCCTTTACGGCTTCAGCGAAAATTATCTCTACACGGTCCAATCCTTCTCCCAGTTCTTAGGTCGGCTCTCCCCGGACGGCCTGGTCAGCATGAGCCTTTATCTTCTTCCTCCTCCCCGACAGGAAGCAAAAATCCTGGCGACCTGGATTGAAGCCCTGGAAAGGTCCAACCTTGATCCCGCCTCGCGCCTCATGGCCATCAGGAGCTGGGGGACCATCAGTATCTTTATCAAAAAAAGCCCTTTCACCCCTGAAGATGTTCAAAAACTGAAGGATTTCGCAAGCCGATGCCTCTTTGACCTCGTCTATTATCCTGGAATTAAAAAGGAAGAAGCCAATATCCATAACGTGTTCAAAGAGCCTCTTTACTACCACCTCACTCAACAGCTCCTCTCTCCTTCACAAAGAAAAGCTCTCTATCAAGACTACCTGTTCCAATTAAAGCCAGCCACTGATAACCGCCCCTTTTTCTATAACTTATTTAAACTTGATAAGCTGAAATCCACCTACGAAGTCCTGGGCCAGAAATGGCTTCCCTTTCTTCAAGGAGAATTCCTTGTCTACCTGCTCTTCGGCCAATCCGTCCTGATTGCCTTTGTCCTGATATTCTTGCCCCTGCTGCTATTTCTCAAACGGGGCAAAGGGAATAAAAATACCTCTCTGAGAACTTTTTTTTATTTCGGCCTGATCGGGATGGCCTTCATGTTTGTGGAGATAATCTTCATCCAGAAGTTCATCCTCTTCCTGGGCCATCCTCTTTATTCAACGGCTGTGATCATCTTTTCGCTGCTTTTTGCCTCAGGGCTGGGGAGCTTTTTTTCCAAAAAGATCCTTGGTCAAAACCTCAAAGGCAACCTCAGAAAGAGCCTTGTCACCTGCGCAGGGCTCATCCTCGTCTATCTCTTCTTCTTACCTCTGCTTCACGAGAACCTCATCCACATCAGCCTCCCGCTCAAAATGATTCTGACATTTCTGACCATCTTCCCTCTCGGATTCCTGATGGGATTCCCGTTCCCGACAGGAATCAGGCTGCTGGCAGAGAAAGAGCTCGTTCCCTGGGCTTGGGCGACAAACGCCTTTTCCTCTGTGGTGAATTCGATTTTGGCGCTAATGATCGCCTTCTGGACAGGTTTCAGCTTTGTGTTGATCCTGGCTTCCGGAGGCTATTTACTGGCCCTTCTTTTTGCTGATCTCTCCAACCATGGGGACAAAATTTACGTCTAGAACGTGCCTCACCTTCGGCTTGCCGTTTGTCTTGGTGACAAGCGTGAGCGTCTGAAAAAAGAGGGTGCTTCCCACAGGAATGATAAGCCTTCCTCCCTCCTTGAGCTGCTTGAGAAGAGGAGGAGGGATATGATTGGCCGCACAGGTGACGATGATGGCATCGAAAGGGGCGTATTCCTCCCAGCCAAAATAACCGTCAGCCCATTTGACCTTGACTTGATCATAATTCAACTTACTGAGGGTTTCCTGGGCTGTTTTAGCCAGTTTTTCCCTTATCTCTATAGAATAAACCTTGTCTGTCAGATGAGCCAGGACAGCAGCCTGGTACCCGGAACCCGTGCCGATCTCCAGGACTTTCTCGCCTTGCTTCAGGTCAAGGTACTGCGTCATCAAAGCGACAATATAAGGCTGAGAGATCGTCTGCCCCTCGTCGATCGGAAGAGGATAATCATTGTAGGCCTGGCTGCGCAGGTGGGGGCTGACGAAAAGATGACGGGGAGCTGTGCCCATGGCTTCCAGGACCTTCCCGTCAGTGATATCCCGTGCCTTGAGCTGCCTCAGGACCATCATCTCTCTTTTTCGGGCATAGACATCCTCATCATTATCCCCGGATAAAGCGGGAGCTGAAAAAACCAGGACAAGCACAAGTATCAGCCTGAGAAGTTGATCGTTCTTCATCTCATTTTATTGTATCCTTCCTTTTACTAAAAAAAAAGGGTCCGCTTTAATCAAATTTATTCTCTTCAAGATAGTATGGGTAAAATACACGGGAATGGCGTTAAAAATCTGAAGGGAGCGCTGCCATTTCCGTGTATTTTAGTCATCAAATTACCCACACAAAAAGGAATAAAACCATCAAATTTTACTTCATCTGGTAGAACAAGGCGGCGTGCTGCTCCGGGCTGACACGCTTCTTCTGATGTACACCGGCAATAAAACAGGGTCCGAAAATACCGCAACTCCTTGAAAAAACACATCATCGGCGTTGATGAGAGTAATAGCCTATAGGGGTGAGAAAACGTTATTAAAATTCACCCTTTGAAATCCTCCCCTCTGGGGATTGACCTCAGAGCAAATCTTTGTAAACTTATGAAGACAGTCAAGATTTAAATGAAATTATCCAGGAATAGGACAGCTCAATGACTAGAGAAAATTTAGCGCGCTTTACCGTCGTTGATTTTGGAGGTAATAAAGTGATTGAACCTGTCCAAAATGGGACAGAAAAATGGACAAAAATTGGCACTGTTCAAACTATAATTTTAGTGAATTTTTAGATTGACAAGGGATAATTTTTTTGATACTAGTAACTTAACGAAAATGAGCGAAATCACTCAACGACAAAAATTGCGCAAAGCTGTGTATCCAGGTTCTTTTGACCCCATCACCAACGGACACGTCGATATCATAAAAAGAGGGTTGAAAATCTTTGACTCCATACTCGTTGCTGTGTTGGAAAATCCCAAAAAGAAACCTCTTTTCTCCACGAAAGAGAGAGTCAGCATCATTCAGGATGTATTTGCCGGCCAAAAAAATACAGAGGTGAAATCCTTTCATGGGCTGCTCATCGATTTCGTGAAAAAAAATAAGGCGAGGGTCGTTATCAGGGGATTAAGAGCCATTTCAGACTTTGAGTACGAATTCCAGATGGCCCTGATGAACATGAAGCTCGACCCGGAAATCGAAACGTTCTTCATGATGCCCAACCTCAGTTACTCCTTTCTCAGCTCCAACCTGGTGAAGGAGATCTACATGTTGGGCGGCTGCCTCAAGGGTTTGGTCCCGGAACAGGTCGAGAAAAAACTCAGGGGAAAATTCAAGGTTAAGCGCCCGAGCTTAAATCCATAGACATTTAGGGAGAAAGAATAATGTTTGGCAAAGATAAAGGATTGGTTGGGCTGGACATCGGCTCTTATGCCGTCAAAGCCGTCGAGTTCAAATCAAAGAAAAAGGCCGGGGGAGAATTCTACGAAGTCGCCAAGATCGGCCTGGAATTCCTTCCTCATGACGCCATCGTGGAAGGGACGATCATGGATGCGACAGCTGTGTCCGAAACCATAAAAATGATATTTGACGAGAATAAAATTGCCAACAAGAACGTCGTCATCTCCCTCTCCGGCAGCTCAGTGATCATAAAGAAAATATCACTCCCTTCTATGGAGACTGAAGAGCTGGCCGAATCCATCATCTGGGAAGCCAGGCACAATATTCCTTACCCCTACGAGGAAACAGCAGTGGATTATGCTATCCTCAAGCCATCCATTAACTCAGAAGACAAGAACCTGGATATTCTTCTGGTCGCAGCCAAAAAAGACAAAGTCACCAATTACAGCAACGTGGTCCATCAAGCCCGGAAAAATCTGCTCGCCATCGAAGTCGATGCCTTTGCTCTCCAAAACGCCTTCGAGATAAATTACCCGGAGCTCCACAGGGAAAAGTCCGTCGCTCTGATCAACCTCGGCGCTAACACGACCAATATCATCATCACCAAAAAAGAAAAACCTCAACTCTTTAGAGACCTCTCCATAGGTGGCTCCTTCATCACCGAGAACATAAGAAAAGACCTCGGCCTCAGCATCGATGAAGCTGAAAAAGTCATCAAAGGGATCCCTGCCAAGGATATTCCTCCCGAACAGGTTGAAACGGTCTTGAACACGAACATCGAAAACCTTCTCGAAGAGATCGAGAAAACCTTCTCTTTCTACGAAGCGGGAGAGGGAGGAGAGAGGAAGGTCGAGCAGATACTCCTGAGCGGGGGGCTCGCCAAGCTCAAAGACCTGCCCAAATTCTTCGCCCAAAAGCTTGAGATTGAAACAGAGGTTTTCAACCCCTTCCGCAACGTCTATTACAATGAAAAAAAATTAGACCCAGTCTATTTCCAGGATATGGCCTCCATGTTTGGGGTGGCCACTGGATTAGCAACTCGAAAAATGGAAGGGTAGAGCCATGATACGCATAAACTTATTAAAAGAAGAACCAAAAGCTCCTGCCGCAAGGGAGGCGGCAGTCAAGGAAAGAAAGCCATTCCCGATGACCTCTCTTCTCGGGCTGTTCATCGTTGCCGCCATCGCCATAGGTTTCCTGCAATTCAACGCCCTCAAAAAAGAAAGGAACCTCCTGAATTCGGTTGAAGAGGAGAAAAACAAGCTCAAGGATGTGGTCTCCAAGCTGGAAACAGT
>JAOUKO010000156.1 GCA_029882525.1 Candidatus Aminicenantota bacterium
GAAGAAGCTTACAAACATCGTAGTCAAGATGACAGCTAGCATTTTTAAACCCTGAGAGCCAATATTTCTAAAGTCAAGAGAGGCACCTATGAGTACGATTCCCAGGATAAGGATTTTTTCAAACGCCTTGATTCCCGGATGACAGACATTGGGCACGATTCCTATATTTCTTAAGAGGATGCCCAGAATCACTGCCAAGGCTGCCGCTTCGATTGGATTTTTTCCTCCGACCTCAACCAGTCTGGATAGAAATAAGGCTGCTGTCCCGACTAATAGCATTAATGCCCATCCAGGAATGAACTCTTTCTTCATCCCTTGAGCCTCCTCTCTTTAAGCAAGATGTGCTTTTGATAAACAGTCCACTATTCTAAAGACCGCTTAGAAGCGTGTCAAGCCGTGTAAGAAAAGGGGAACTTTCTCCTACCAAAGATATTTTTTTGAGCCTATAATAGGCGGGAATGGGTAATAACTCCATTTTCTGCGATAAAAACAAATTTATTGCTCAGGTTGGATGGTTCAAAAACACGCCCCTTTTGCCCCAGCGAGTCAAAAGTGGCTCGATTCCAGGCTTCGCTCTCCTCTCCCTTCGGTCGAGGAACCATGCCCGCTCAGCCTTCCATACGGTTTTTTCACCACCCAACCTGAGCTCTTCTCTATCACGGAATTTGTGATGCCTCCCATAAATGGTTGAGCTGATGAGAAGCGGAAGCCAGTCCGAAATCGACCCGATCAAGAGTCTTCTCCTCAAACATCCCAAGGATGCTTTTAAAAGCCAGAGAAACATCCAGGCCCAATGGGAAAAGTTAAACTATTCCGCACCTCCGGACTTTAGAAAATCTCTTGAGGAGTACGACAGTTTTTTGGGGATTTTGAAGCAGTTCATTCCGGAGATCCATTTTTTGCCTCCGGACGATGAGACCGGACTGGATTCCATATATGTCCATGACGCGCTCCTCATGACCGACAAAGGAGCCGTCCTGTGCAGCATGGGAAAGGATGAGCGAGCGGCGGAACCTGCTGCTGCCGGGAAGTTTCTGGAGGAGCTGGGGATTCCCGTGCCCGGCTCTATCGGTGGCGAAGGGAAGATGGAAGGCGGGGATATCGTTTGGTTCGACAAGAAAACCTTGGCTGTTGGCTTGGGATACCGCACCAATCGCCAAGGCGTTCGCCAATTCAGGGAGCTCCTGGCAGACGCTGTGGATGAGTGTGTTGAAGTTCCCCTGCCGCACTGGGAAGGACCTGAGGGAGTGATGCACCTGATGTCCCTCATCAGCCCTGTAAGACGTGACCTGGCTGTGGTCTATTCCAGGCTCCTGCCTGTGTCCTTCCGGGAGTGGCTCCTGGAGAGAGGAATTCATCTCATTGAAGTGCCGGATTCAGAATTTGAGACCATGGCCTGCAATGTGCTGGCAGTGGCTCCCGGACAGTGCATCATGATAGAGGGAAATCCGTTGACAAGAAGAATGCTCGAAGATGCCGGCGTTGAAGTCTATGAGTACAGAGGGGAAGAGATATCGAGGAAAGGAGCCGGCGGTCCGACCTGCCTCACCCGGCCGCTACTCAGGGAAGGGGATTGACGCTCAAAAATGCTGAAGGGGACGGGAATATTACCGTTTGCCGATGGATTTGAGCTTGGTGTCGATGGTGGCATCCGTGTCCAGCCTGTGGTCGACGTTCAGGTCGATATGAATCCTTCTGGCGCCCATTTTCACCATGGCCTCGTGGGCTTTTTCTATCACCTTGAAAAGAGTCGCCAGGTCCGGAGCTTCGATCACCGTGGACATTCCGCCGGTCTCATTCTTCAGCCCGGAACCATCGATGACGTGGATGGCTTCCTTGACGTACTTGCTGACCGACACCCCTTCGCTTGTGGGAAAGATGGCAAAGTTGGCTATGATCATGGTCTTTCTCTCCATTGATTTCGGTTGAGAATTCTACCAGTTCCCTTCCCGGTTATCAAGAAGGGCCTGCATTCTTGCTTTCACTTTTTTCAGCTCTTCTTCTGCCTCATGAATCAAATCAGAGATAACATCTTTGAGCGGCTTGACCTGGTTGACGAGGCCCGCGCTCTGGCCTGCCATGAGCGAGCCGTATTCGATATCTCCTTCCTGAACGGCACGGCGCAGAGCCCCTACCCAGTAATTCTCGACCTGGTACTGGGCTTCGGTATGCGAGATCTCTTTTTTCTTCCTTTTCTGGATGAGCTCGATCTGCAGCTCAGAAAAACGATCAAAGCCTTTGTTTTTGAGTGCCCGGACAGAGACGACTTTGAGCTCAGAGCCGACCTGAGGCGTGGCTACCGCATCCCTGGCTCTAGCCCTGATGAAAGCCTCCTTGAACTTTGGATGAGCCCGGCATTCCTCAGTCAGGACAAAAAGTGTGCCCAGCTGAATCCCCGCCGCTCCCATCAATAGGAGGTGGGCGATGTAGGCGCCGGTGGCGATTCCTCCAGCCACAAAGATGGGAACTTCCTGGACTTTGAAGAGTACCTGTTGAAGAAGAATTCCCAGGGAGACATGGCCGACATGGCCGCCGGCTTCGCTTCCCTCAAGGATAAGGGCATCCACTCCCATGTCGATAAGACGCTTGGCCAGGGACTCTGTAGACGCGAAGCTGAGGACTTTCGCACCGTTTTCCTTGGCAGTTCTGATTTCAGGCTGACGTGGATAGCTTCCGGCAAAGATGATAAACGGAACTTTATTTTTTACAGCAATATTCAAGTGTTCCTTGTAATGAGGCGCGATGGTGATGAGGTTCACCGCGAAAGGATTGTCCGTGAGCGCCTGAGTTCTCCTGATTTCCTGGTCGAGAAGCCGGGGCTCCATGTTGCCTGCGGCCAGGCAGCCGAATGCGCCCTCGTTGCAAACAGCCGAAACGAAATGGCTGTCAGAGATCCAGGTCATGGCCCCGGCGATGATGGGGTGGGTGACACCCAGGAACTTTTTTCCTCGTTGCCAGAGTGTTTCGAGGTTGGACATTGTCTTTTTCCTTTTACTTATTCAAATGGATTTCACTCGGGTTGACAAAGAAACAGGAGTAGATTAGCATTTAATTACTATAAATTCAATAGGATATATAGATAAAATATATATTCCAGGCTCAATAGAGCTAAAGAGAGTTTTAATTCCTTCAGAAATGATAATTCTAATAAATACGCAGCGCAATAGGTGGTCTCATTTAAATTTTAATTTAAGGGATTCTCTTCTAGATAGTTCGGGTAAAATACACGGAGACGGTAAGGGAATGGCATTAAAAATCTGAAGGGAGCGAAGCCATTTCCGTGTATTTTACTCATAAAATTACCTACACAGAATGGAAGAGAACCGTTTAAGGATAATACCATGAAAGAGAGAAAGAAAAAAGAAAGTGCCGCACAGGATTTAATTCAGCCGAAAATAGGAAAGATCGATTTCAATACCTTCACTTCCTTTCTTCTCAAGCGCCTTGGAAAGGAAGACAGTACTGTGCTCGTTCCCCCGCTGACCGGGATCGATGCAGGAGTCATCGATATCGGTAATGGAAAGGTTCTGATAATTGCCGAAGACCCGATATTCTCCATTCCCCGACAGCCTCTCGAGATGTTCGGCTGGTATACCGTTCACATCGGAGCCAGTGACGTGGCTGTGATGGGGGTAAAGCCGAGGTACATGACTTATACCCTGCTTATGCCACCCGAGACTCCTGAGAAGGATTTTGAAGTCATCGTCGACTCCATCCATAAGACGGCGATGGAACTTGAAATGGCCATAGTCGGAGGGCACACCGGATACTATCCGGGCTTTGCTGCTCCTACGATCGGCGGAATAACGGTTTTTGCCGTTGCAGACAAAGACAGCTATGTCACTCCCGCCGGCGCCAAGCCAGGAGATGATGTCATTCTCACCAAAGGGCCCGCGATCGAGACAGCCGGTATACTTTCGGTCCTGAGAGAGAAGGAGCTCCTTGAAAAACATCCCAAGGAACGTGTTGAAAAAGCCAAGTCTCTCTGCAAACAGATGACCGTCGTCAAGGATGCCCTGGTGGCCATGGAGGCAGGCGGAGTGACCGCCATGCATGATGCGACCGAAGGGGGTGTGATAGGCGGCCTTTTTGAGATTGCCAATGCCAGTCGAGTGGGGATGGACATTGATGAATCGCTCTTTATTTATCCGGATGAGGTGAGGATGGTTTGTGAGGCCTTTACGATTGATCCCGTAGCTGCGATTGCCGAAGGATCACTCCTTATTACAGTCCGGCCTGCGGATTCAGGAAGAGTCATTGAACAGCTAAAAAGGGTGGGGATAAGGGCATCCGTCATAGGAAGAGTCACAGAAAACACTGAGAAAAGAATGATGAAACGCCTCGATGGTACTCAATCATTTTTAGCGATTCCTCTTCAGGACCCATTCTGGCCTGCGTTTTTTGCAGGATTGGGATCTGAAGACTGATGCTCAATGATTCAGGATTTAGATATTCATAATCGCTCTTTTCTCTCTTCGAGTATTTTCTGGTACTCCAGGGGGTGGAGCGTGCGCAATTCTTTTCCCGTGATCTTTCCGTTCAACCAGACCTTGCTCATCGGGAAGACCTCAGGATTGAGATGGACGTTGTACATATGCCAGATGATGACAGCCAGGAAGGCCAGCAGAGCCTCGTAGCCGTGAACGATGACAAATATATCATGGACCCATAAGGGAAAGAGAGAGAGCGACAACTCCACGTTCCACATAAAAAAGCCGCTGATGATCATCACCACCGAACCCCAGACAACGGCCCAGTACTCGAATTTTTCGATGAAGTTATAGCGGCCAAACTCCGGGGCTTTCTCGAAGAGCCAGTAGGGATGGGCTTCGAGGAATTTTTTCAAGAATCCTTTTCTGTATAAGAACCGCATCAGCCCCAGGTTGTGCCAGAAAAGCTCGAAAGCATCTTTAAGGTCTTTGAGCCCGGGGAGGAGCTCCTTGAAGTTATTCCTCCCCCTTTTGGTGAAGATCGTGTAGTATGCATGCCAGATCACGTTGAGGATAAGGACAGAGGCTGCCACACGATGCAGAATCCCTCTGACGTAGAAGCTTTTTTCCAGAGAGAAGATCGGCTTCAGGAATTTAAGCTCGTAGAAGATCAGCGGCAGGCCGGTCAGCATGAGGATAAGAAAAGTGGTGATGAGGACGATATGCTGGATCCTCTCGGCAAGGTTCATTCGCAGAAAAACTTCATCATCCAGGATAAGAGAGGGATTTTTCGTCATCGTCTTTGACCCGCTGATATCTTTTTCCTTCGCACTCATGGCTTCGCTCTATTATGCCTCAATCGATGGAATAAATCGGCTGCAATAAAGACAAGAAAAACAGAGATGATCGCGGCAATCATGATGATGTAAAACATCTTGACGGAATAGGCCCATTTGTTACCGGTCTTTTCGGAGACGACATGGATCTTTCCCTGGGCGAAGTTTTCTCCTGCCCCTGGATGGCATTTGCCGCAGGTTTGAGGCAGGTTTTTAGGGTTGATGGAGGACTTGGGATCGACTGAAGGGCGGATATCATGAATGCCATGACAGCTGGCGCAGTTGGCGACCCGTGTTTCTCCGAATTTTGAGGCTGTGCCGTGGAAGGAACCGGAATAGGTTTTCAGTCTTTCGGTGAGAAAGCCATACTGCCGGGCTAAGACTTCGTCGTCATGACAGCGGGAGCAAACATCGGCTACCTTTGTGGCGTAGACGGGGGAACTCAGGTCCTGGGGCGAGGTGATGTCGTGCTCGCTGTGACAATCGGTGCAAACAGGAACATCTTTGATTCCTTTGACATAATCCTTGCCGTGAGCGCCTTCCAGGTAATCTCTCTCGATCCCCACATGGCACTGGCCGCAGGTTCGGATTATGTTTTTCCTCGAAACCCGGGACGAAGCGTCGACCACTGATTTTATGTCATGAGCGCCATGACAGCTGCTGCAGTTGGCGGATACGGTCAATCCTGCCTTTTCCAGGGCTTTAAAATGGACGCTGATCTCGTACTGTTTGATGAACTCTCCTCCCCTTTTGGTTTTGACTCTCTCCAGATGGCAACTTTCGCATGTTTGAGGAAGATTAAGGGGGTAAACGCGGGAGGAAATATCGGTCGTGCTTTTGATGTCGTGCTTTCCGTGACAGTCAGCACAGGTCACAGCGCAGCAGTCCTCTTCAGGACTGGCCTGGATGTGGATGCCCGTCTGGTATTCTTTGGCCGCGTCATCGTGACATTCACCGCAGTTGACAGCTTTTAGTTTGACTGGATGAGGGAATTCTTCTATCTCTCTCAGGTCCGAGTGGCAGTCGACGCAGGAGAAGCCTGCTTCGCCGTGGATCGCGGACCGGAATTCTTCACTGTCCACATGGAGCGATTTTCCATCGCCGGATTTCAGCTCCGGGTCTTCATGGCAGACCATACAGTCTTCATCTGATTGGCTAAGGATTGGCGAAGAAAGAAAGAAAAGCGGCGTGAACATCAGAAAAGCGGCGAGTAGAGCAGCAGTGCGCAATACTACAGTTCTTTTCATTTCTTTCTTCTAAAAAGCCTTGTTTTTCTTATGAATCCAGGAACAAACCAGGCGATAGTGATCACCGCCGCAGCAAAGACAACCCAGATAAGAACCTGCTGGATATAATAAATAGCCCCGGACTTTTTCTGGCTTATGGCAATGTGGACCTTTGACTCGGCGATCTTATCCGGCATGCCGGGATGACATTTCTCCTGACCGCATGTTTTCGCCAGGTTGGCTGGATTGACTTTGGAGAGGGGATCGCTGGCCGGACGGATGTCGTGGATTCCGTGGCAGCTCGAACAGT
>JAOUKO010000157.1 GCA_029882525.1 Candidatus Aminicenantota bacterium
CCATCCAGGATTGAATAAACCGTGCGGTCCTCCAGGTCCGGGTCATCAAGGTTGATCACATCATGAACGCGTTTGTCATTCTTGAATTTCCTGAGTATGTCGCCGATGCTGGCATCCATCGGTCCTGTATCCCTTTCCTGCCTGAGTCTTTTTGTCAGGTTTATTTCAGCGGTTCCTGTCCTGGTCACTTTTTTCATGGTGGTGCTTACACCATAATCTCGTTCTTTTTGACTGTCTTCTTCACCTTCTCCTTCTTCCTCTGTTGCGCCTGTCGGAAGCTCAATCTTCATCTCGAACATCTCCCGCATGACCGTATCTGTGATGGTCTGGAGGATGGATTCCATGCTCTCATCCTCGCCGGTCACATCGATCTCAATACACTGCTTGGAAACCAGGTCATCCGCAATATCCAAGCTCTCTCCTGTTCCAGTCCGGACCTTCCACTTGAATACCCAGAATTTCTTCGTTTTGTAGATCCTCCACTTTTTGTATTCTTCAAAATAATTCCGGACTTTGGACCAGTTAATTCTGGCTTTGGCGTTGAATTTTGGGGTCAAGCCTTCGTAAGTCATGTCGAAACGAATGCTCACCGGGTAAGTGGGATGCTTGAGAGCCTCATCCAGAAAAGCCGCTCCTTCCGGAGTGACGGCAATGCTGACTGAAACCTCGGAGCCAGAGACCAAAGGCGCCTTGCCTTCGCCTATGACTTTTCTGGTAAAGGCTCCGCCTTCTCCGACTGCAGCGGAGATCACGGCGAATGTTCCTTTCTTAAAAATAACCGGGCCTTTCAACATGGCATTTGTGTTGATTTTCTTCAGTTCAGTCCTTATCTGCTGGAGCTCCTGGGGAGTGAGGCTGTAGGTGACGAAAAAGTGAAGGATACCTCCCTTAAGCTCCTGCTCTCCGGCTTTGGTGTATTTGAGAAAAGTCAGTTTGGGTGTGCCATCCGGCCAGGTGGCGATGCGTGGTCTATTCGGAATATAGTAATAAGTGTTCGGGGAAGCACTATCACCTAAAAGAATGGCATTTCCGACCTGAAGAGGAGCCTGATCCAACAAAACTTCAGCCTTTAGAAGCATCGGAGTCAACAGAAAAACGCATAATAGAAGAATAACTCGTTTTTTCATTTTCATTCTTTCACCTCCAAAGCGTTTCAATTTTACTCTTGATAAAAAGCATATATGATCGGAGTCTCTTTTGTCATCCAGTCAGAATGGATCTCCCTTCCGTCCCTGAGAAGCCAGATGATCTTGTACTGGTAATCCAGCTTCCCTTCCTCGTGTAAATATCTGTATTCCGCCTGCAGAGGGTCACCTCTTTCATGGTCGATAATGACTTCCCTCAGCATATCTTTCCCGAAGATCTGGTGTTTGATCTGGAAGGCTGCGGCTTTGATCCCGTTCTCCTCGATATTGTCCTTATCCATCGAGATCTGAACGGTCCGGTATTCGACAACAGGACTCAAGGTGACCACGGAATCCGAGGTCTTCACCCAATCGCCTTCCCACTCTATTCCTCCATGAAAGCTCCATTTTGGCTTGTATTCATAATTGAGCCATTCCGTCGAGCCCTCGCCTTCTCTTCCATAGATAAAAGTGAGCCTGTTTCCCTTTTCCGCGAACTGCTCATCGAAGAATTTGACCTCACCGGTGGTGGCCGGCTTTCCCCATCTCTCTTTCTTGAACAGGACAGAGACGTTGTTGATATAATCCTTAAAATCCTCGAAGTCCTGTCCGTCGAGGATGACTTCGATCGTCCTCTCCTGGAATACCGGGTCATCCAGCGAAACCGTGCTGAAGAATCTCTTATCCTCTCCGAACTGCTGGTAAACGCCTCCGATGTTCCCGCTCATGACCATGACCCGCTCTTCTCTTATCCGATGCCTCAAATCCACCTCGTAGTGGCCGGACATTTTGACTCTCTTGAAGGTGTAGGCGACCTTTAAGTTGAAAGGAGGTTTGACCTCGGGTTTTTTCTTCGAAACCGTAGGCTTCGTGGTGGAAGTTTTTCTTGCAGGTTTTCGCTGTGTCCTGGTTTGAGTCTGGCTCTGAGTCTTCGAGGACGACGTCTGCGATTTCCCTTCTTGCTTGAGCGCTTCCGCCTTCTGATTTCCCGCATCAGCCCTCTGCTGTTCCTGTCCAGAAGAGATATCTCCGAATGCCCAGGGAGAACCTAAGCCTGCGAACAGAGTTCTGGATCTCTGTAAAGGATTGAGTTGACTAGCCAATGATCCCAGTGAGAGCGAGTTCCAAGAACGGGAAAGAACAGGAGAGGCTCCCCCCCCATTTTCCCCTTCTCTTTTAATGATCCTGGTCGGTCGTCTGGTCGTCGTAGATTTTGATTTGCTGATCTGGTCATCTGTTCTTATTTCCGTGTTGCACATTAATTTGATGAGATGGCCGTAGGTCACTTCGAGCAGCTTTTCCATCTCCTGTGATTCTCCGGTCACTTCCAGCTGGATGGCTCCTTTCTGCCTCAACTCGTCAAAGATGGCTTTAATCTCACCCTCGAGTTTGAGGGCTTTTATGGTCCCTCCTCCTGATACCGAGACATCCTGGTGAGTGTAGACTTTATCCCAATCCACTTTGAGTTTGGCTTCATACGCCGGAGTGATCCCGTCGTACTTCAGCATGAACATGACCGAGATATCCGAAGTGGGATTTTTGAAAGACTCCCAGAGCAGAGAGGCGCCTTCCTGGGTCAAAGCGATGGAAACTGCTCCCTTCTGTCCGGGCATGATCGGGGCTTTGCCCTCACCGCATATCTTGACGTTGAACAATCCCCCTTCTCCGGCAGTGGCTGAGATAATCTGAAAAGTGCCTTCTTTAAAAGGAACCGGACCGACCACTTTGGCTTCCGGGTCTATCATCTGGAGGGAGGTCTCCGCGCTGAAAATCTCACTCTCGGTCAGTCCCCAGGTGACTAAAAAATGAACGATTCCGCCTTTAATATCGCCACCTGTTTTTGTGTATTTTATGAAGGTAAATTCAGGCGTTCCATCCTTCTTGGTGGCAAGCCGTGGCTCATCCGGGACATAGTAGTATTTGCTGGGATCAGCATGGTCCCTGTAAAAAACAAACCTCCCTGCCTGGATGACTTCCTCCAGCAAGACCTCCGCCCTCAGAAGAGTCAGGCAGGAAAAGAGCATAATAAATACACCTACAATCTTTTTATATCTCATTGGCCACCTCCTTTATGTTTCGCATTTATTTTCCCGGATCATTCATACAATATGCCAACACTATATATTATTTTCAATGATAAGAGTTCCTTAATTAGGTCTCTTATCTTTGACTAATATCTCATATTCAGATACGTCAAGGTAGAAATCGTTTCCCTGCTGCCATTCACCTCTTTGAGTTCTGCCGTCATGAGAGATGCTTGTGATTCGAAAACGATATGTCCCGCCCTTTTTCTCTGGTATGTTGAATTCCAGATCCTGCTGTGTCTCAGATTCTTTAGAAAAATAAATCCTCTTGAAGTCTTTCTGGCCGCGTGCTGTCTCGATCTCGATCTCGACGATTTTCCTCATCACATCCGGGTTTGTCTCGTTCACGAAGTCAAAGCAGAGAACGGTCATCTGTCTGTAATTGAAGGAAATCTTGTCGGCCAGGTTGATGACCTTGAATAAGTCCGGATATTCCTTCATCGATAAGGACACAGGAAAGGCCATCCGATCGGTTCTCTGAGCCTCTTCAAACTTCCCCTCCTTCAGCTCGAATCCGCTGTAGGTGAACTCGCAATCCAGACTCAACCCGAGGGATTTCTCACCTTCAAAAATCTCCCAGACGTAAGGAGCTGTTTTGCGGCTGAGGGGGATGGTGAAGTTCTTTTTCGTCCAGGGAGTCTTCCTCTGGGAAAGCTCTTCTTCCTTCTTTTCTTCTCCATCAAAGACACTGTAGTTCAGGACACAGATGAGCTCTTCAACCGGGATAGGCTTGAATTCAAGGTTCCTGCCCATCATCTCCTTGAGATCAGCGCTTTCATCGCTGAACGCGACTGAAAGAGTCAGGACACCACCAGCCATTCTTTCTGTCTCTCCAGAAGAGTCCGATTTGATGTAGACATATTTATAAAAGAAGAATTGAGGTTTTCCAAAAGCCCGGGTCAGGTCTAACCGGGTGGGAACATAGTAAAAAACATTCGGGGTGGCATGGTCGGGAAAGACCATAATCCTGTCGCTGATCATTCTTCCCTGGCTTAACAGCGGGTCGGCGTGCACCTGTACATATGCACTTATCAGGATGAGAAGACAGACAACGGAATAAAGGACTCTTTTTCTGATCATTCCTCCTCATAATAGGCATAGACAAAAGGATCTGT
The DNA here is from genome assembly GCA_029882525.1 of Candidatus Aminicenantota bacterium. Lineage (GTDB taxonomy): Bacteria > Acidobacteriota > Aminicenantia > Aminicenantales > Aminicenantaceae > SOIA01. Next base: position 4,324 of record JAOUKO010000157.1, read on the forward strand.
GGCTTTCTTCCAGCCAGAGGAAACCCTTTTACCGTTTTTCAGGAGCCACATGATGTTGTATTCATACTCCAGGTTATTCGGCTCGTGAAAATAGAAATAGTCCAGGTTCAGGGGCTCTCCCTTCCTGAGCACGACTTCCCTCTGGATCTCTTTTCCGAAATTGGTATGCCTGAACTGGACCGCGACCCGTATGATCCCATGCTCATTCATGTTTTCTTCTTCGGCCAGGACCTCGATGAAGCGGTAGCGGTGAGGAGGGGTCAGGGTGATCACAGGCTGAGACGTTTTCTCCCAGTTTCCGGCCACTTCCAGCCCTCCGATGTAACTCCAGACGGGCTTATACTCATACTCGAGCCATTTTTCAGGACTGTCCCCTTTCCTTCGATAAGTAAAGGAAAGCTTATTGCCGTTCGCCGTAAATTTGGCCCTGTCGAAGACGATGTCGTTGGTCACTGATTTCATATCCTGGTCTTCATATTCCTTTTTGAATGTGATCCCGGCAAAGTTGATGAACTGCCCAAAGGTCTCCAGGTCCTCTCCGTCCAGGATGACATGGATCGTCCGCTCTTCAAAGGTGGGGTCATCCAGGTCGACCACTCCGAAAATCTCCGGGTTATTCCCGTGTTTCTCGTAAAAATTCCCGATATTCCCTGTCAACGGGATCTCTCTCTGGTCTCTTTTTCGCCTCCTCAGATCCACTGTGTACAATCCGGACATTTTCACCTTTTTCATGGAATAGCTGGCGTGAGCCTGGCCGAAGAGCTTCCCCAACCAGTTGCTACCGGTTTTCCCTGAAGCCTTTCCCAGGTCCTCGGTGCTCACGGGTTTTGCTTCGAACATCATCTTGGTCAGGATGTTGTAGGCAGTCGTCAACAGGTCGTCCATCTTCGTATCTTCGCCTGTCACCTCGAGCTGAATAGCTCCTTGTTCTTTTAAATCATCAAAGACTGCACTGATCTTGGCGCTGGTGAAAAAATTGCCTATTTCAGCCTTGAATTCCTGATGCTCATAGACCTTATCCCAGTTGACGACCAAAGAGGCTTCATAGGCTGGAGTCAATCCCTGATAAGTCATCACGAACTGCACTGAGACGTCTGAGGTCGGCCTCTTGAAGGATTCCATCAGAAACGTCGACCCTTCCTCATTCAGAGCGATGGAGACCGCAGCCTCAGCTCCGGCCAGAAGAGGCGCTTTCCCGGTTCCAGTGACTTTCCGGGTGAAGATCCCTCCTTCCCCGGCAGTGGACGATATGATGTGGAATTCTCCCTTGGTGAAAGGCACGGGACCGAGGATCTTCCCGTCTTCATCGAATTTTCGAAGCTCTTTTTCCGCCCCTCTGAGCTCTTCATCGGTCAGAGCATAGGTGACCAGAAAATGGAGGACACCGCCGGTGACTTCCTTTCCTGTCCGGACATACTGCAGAAAACTGAACTTAGGGGTCCCGTCTGGCCAGGTGGCTATTCTCGGCATCAAGGGCATGTAATGGTAGCCGTGCTCGTCCGCATGGTCTTTAAAAAGCATAACGCTTCCAGCCTGGATAGGCTCGGTATCGAGCAGAACCTCGCCCTGAGCCAAAGAAACGATAAAAACAAAGCTGAGACCGATCAAAAGCAAACGCTTGAACGAACGCATTGTTATCTCCTTTCCTGAGGCTGTTGAGAGCCTCTTATACTGAAAAATTTAAATCTTTCTGAACGAGCTTTCTCGTATCTTTATTCTTTCCCTACTTAAACAGCTCTGAGATGTGGAAAACGCCGATGGTCAGGTCCAATGAATCTGTCACCACCTCCCAGTCAAGGGATTCACCTGACTCGCCTGATTTGGTAATGGCCTTTATCTTGAAACTGAATTCTAACGGCTCTCCGGATATCGGCAAGTAGACGAGAACAGCATCCATTGTTTTGTCTTTTGTCAGGTCCACTGAGGTGATCAGTCCTTCCTTGGGCTGGGGGCTCAGATATAGGGATTTGATCTCGATATGGACCTTTTCTATCTGCAGGGAAGTGTCGTACTGGGAGGGGTCGAAGACATTGTCCAGGACTTCGACGTTGATTTTCCGCATCCGCTCTATGTAGGAAACGACCTCGATCTTGCCCCAGATATTGTCCAGACACTCCTGGCAGTCGAAATCAGGGCTGACCTCCAGCCAATAACTTCTGAGGGAGTTTTTGAAGAACTGATTGACTTCCGGGTCGATATAGGCCCCGGTTTCAGGGATGTCGATCCCGGCTCTTTCTTTAACTTCTTCTTTGACTTTTTCTCCCGCCTTTTCCTTAACGATATCCAGCGCTGCATCCAGGAGAGATTTCTTCTTGGGCTTTGCTACGGGCTCACCGATGACTTTTTTCAGTTCCTCTTTGAGCAGCGGCTGGGGAGCCAGCTGGACCGTGATGGCTCCCTCCTCACCCGGAGGGATGATGACTTCAGGATCGCATTTGAGAGCTCTGTAGGTTTCATTCCTG
>JAOUKO010000495.1 GCA_029882525.1 Candidatus Aminicenantota bacterium
CACCGCTGCTGCTTTAGGAATCTCTTTTTTACAGATGTGGCAGGCTATTTTTTCTTCTGTTTTCGTCATTTTTGGTCCTTTCCTTTAAATTTATCCCGGAACAGGAATTAATTGCTTTCTTTCAATTTGAAAAAAAGCCAGTTCTTATCCCCTGGGTCTTTTACCTTGAGCTTGATCAAAGCGTATCTTCCCTGTAACTTCTTGCCTCTGATCTCGATCACTTTCTTGGAAGGCGTCTCCTCATGAGAGAGATAATGGCCTTTATCCCAGGTATCGACTTTCCCCGCACCGTACTCTCCCTCGGGAATGATGCCTTCGAAATCTTCATAGCCAAGGGGATGGTCTTCGGTCTGGACAGCCAGCCTTCTGACGCCCGTTTCCTGAGGCGGCGTCTTGGGAATCGCCCAGCTTTTCAGGACTCCCTCCTCTTCCAGACGCAGGTCGAAATGCAGGTGGGAGGCTTGATGCCTCTGGATGACGTAGACCAGCTCATCCGATTCCTTCTTTTTCTTTGACTGCGAAGGCTCTCGAGTCTTGCTGAAATCTCTTTTATTTTTGTATTCTTCTAAGCTCATATTCGAACGGAAGTTTTAAATTGAATACATGAAGTTCTTCGGTTTAAAGACGAAAACATCTTTATAGCATCCGAACATAAAATATTCAAGGTTGCTAGATATTTGGGGTTGCGTCTTTTTACTGGAGAGGAACAAATTTATATTTTTTTTCTTCTTTTCTGACTTTGCCGAAGAAATGGTCAGGGTCATGGTTGAAGCCGAGTATCCAGTCTCCCTCAATCGCCTGGTCGAAGACCCTTTTCTTATTCTCAAGAGTCTGCTGGGGAAAAAGATCGTAGCTCATGATATAAGGCAGGCCGACATGACCGGAAGTGGGCACCAGGTCACCCAGGAAAAAGAATACCTCGCCTCCGGATCGGACTTTAACGCACTGGTGGCAGGATGTATGGCCGGGCACCAGGATGACTTCGATCCCGTCTATGATCTTCTCATCACCGTCCACAAGCAGGAGCTGCCCGTGTTCTTCCAGCGGCACAAAGTTCTGTTTCAAATAGCTCGGCCTGTCCCTCTCGCTGGGGGCAAGGGCGTATTCCCATTCCCCTTTCTGAATGATGTACTTGGCCTGGGGAAAGGTGGGGACATAATTTCCTTTCTCGTCCCGCCGGGTGTTGCCTCCGCAGTGGTCAAAATGAAGATGGGTGTTGATCACAAAATCAATGTCTTCTGCTCGAAAACCGAGTTTCTGGAGTGAGCCAACCAATCCCGGCTCTCTCTCCACGGAATAATATTTGAAAATCTTCTCCTCCAAATCGCTGCCGATACCGGTCTCGATCAGCACACGAGATCGGCCGGTGTTGATCAGGAAAGAGTTCAAAGCCAGCCTTATCCGGTTCTGATTGTCGGAAGGGAATATTTTTTCCCAGAGAGGCTTGGGGACAACTCCGAACATCGCCCCCCCATCAAGGTGAAAAAAGCCGTCTCTGAGGCCGTGTATCTCAAACTGCCCGATGGCAATTCTTTCCATCTTCATCGGAGAAGTCTGTCGAGGTCATACACCAGATCATCCCGGTTGTACTCGGCGAGTTCGACCTCGGCCGTATCCATCCGGATGGCGTCCTCAGGGCAGGCCTCCACGCAGAATCCGCAGAAACAGCAGCGGCCGATGTCTATGATGAACTTGGCTG
>JAOUKO010000496.1 GCA_029882525.1 Candidatus Aminicenantota bacterium
GGCTAAGGAGATTATCCTTTGCACATCGAAGTTCAGGATTCCTGAGCCCTTAAGAGAGGCTCATAGACGGGCGAGCTGTCTATTTTAGGAAAAATAGGTCGCTTCTTCCATTTCCGTGTATTTTACCTATACTATAAGGAAGAAAATTGGCAAAAATATCTTTTTTCAGACTTTAAGGAAGCGGGCGAGGGAACCGAGGCTTCCCATGAACCCGATGACGGCACCTCCTGCGAGCAGAAGGGCTATTTGGGAGAGAGTCAGATAACGAAAGTTGATGATTTCCGTCAGCGCACCCAGCGATGCTCCGAGATAGAGCGGAAAGAGCTTGATCAGCAGAAAAATAAGGGCCAGGGAAACCAGCCCTCCCAGGATTCCGAGGATCACGCCTTCCAAAAGAAAAGGGATGCGGATGAAAATGTTTGTCGCTCCCACCATCCGGAGGATTCCGATCTCAGATTGGCGGGCAATCACGTTGAGCTTGATGACATTGGAGATGATGAAGAAGGAGGCCAAGGCTAATATCCCCCCCAGAAAGAGACCGATGGCCTTGGCCAGCCTGCTCAGAGATTGCATTTTTTCTACCCAATCCCTGTTGAACTGAGCATCCTCCACCCCTCTCATTTCTTTCATCTCCTGGATGAATTTCAGGACTGTATCTGCCGCGATTCTTTCATCTGAGATGTTTGTCTCGAAGGAAGCGGGAAAAGGATTGACCTTGATGTTTTCGATGATGCCTTGAAGTTCAGGAAAATTTTGCTGGAATCTTATCAAGGCTTGCTCGGAGGGGATGTAACGGATGTTGTTGACCAGAGCGGATTCTTTGAGCCTTTTTTCAATGAGGGCCCTCTGTGCTTCGGATGCGTCATCCTCAAGGAAGAAGACGACCATCATGTTTTTAGAGAGCTCCTTGGCCGTGAAAAAGAGGTTATTGGATAAGGACAGGAAAACGCCAAAGATGAGAAACGAAAGGCAGATGATGGTGATGGAAAAGATATTGCGCGCTCTGTGCTGCCAGAGATTGTTGAGCGTCTCTTTGGCAAAATGTTTGAGTTTTTGGATAATCAGAGGTTTTCCTTTCTTATCAGTTTTCCCTTGTAGAGGAAGAAGATTTTCTCGCCAAAATGGCGGATCAACTCCCGGTCATGCGTACAGATTATGACTGTTGCACCCTGTCTGTTTACCTCCAGGAATAGAGTCATGATTTCATTGGCCAGCTCAGGGTCGAGGTTTCCGGTCGGCTCGTCAGCCAGGAGTATTTTGGGATTATTGACGACTGCCCTGGCTATGGCCACTCGCTGTTGTTCGCCGTAGGATAGCTGTGCCGGGTATTCCCACATCTTGTGATGAAGATTGACCATCCTCAAGGCATTAAAGACTCTCCTCCTGATTTCCTTCCGGGGAACACCCAGGATTTGGAGGACGACCGCTACGTTCTCGAAGACTCTCTTCTGGAAAAGAAGCCGGAAATCCTGGAAGACGATCCCCATGCTTCGTCTTATCTGGTAGATCCTATGGTCAGGGATACGGAGGATGTTTCTGTTGTCGATGATGATCTGGCCATGGGTGGGAAGGATCTCCCGAAATATCAATTTAAGGAGGGTTGTCTTCCCTGAACCGGAGGGCCCGGTGATGAAGAAAAAGTCTCCTTTCCTGACATGGAGGGTAATGTCGGTGAGAGCCCAGCGGGGA
>JAOUKO010000497.1 GCA_029882525.1 Candidatus Aminicenantota bacterium
TAAAACAATCCTCCGTAGCCATGTAGCGATGTAGCAAGTGTTCAGTATATCTGTGGTGACATACTGATTACCTGCCACATAGCTACATAATGACTTATTTCCGAGAGTCGAGAGAGAGAAGAGTTGGTTACCCTGTTGGGGTTACTCTGGTGTATTCTTGTGGGGTTACACTGGAGTGAAATTCTACCCGGTTGGTTGGTTGGATTAAAATTTAATTCCTTCCTTCCCAAACCCAAAATCCTACTGCGATGGAAAACAATGAATACCAGCTAACATATGCCGTGCTTGCATGCATGCAAAACACTACAAAATAAAAAAGGAAGACTACGAAGAATGATAGATCCAACCATCCTAGTGGCATGTGTGTTTGTAGTCTTTACACTGGCAGATCTGGTTACGCTCATGCCTCACGTTCTTCTGTTTCCTCGCCACACAAGACATGCACATCTCTAGTCCATACTGAACCAGAAAACTTAGAAGAACCAGCGAGAGAATATTGGAGCTGCCTATACTGTGGCATGATGAATGATATGGAAGATCGTAGGTGCGATGAGTGTGGAGTGTCACGAAGAAGCAAGGGTGAACTTACCGAAAGAGAAGAAGCCTAGGTCTGATGTATGCATGCAACTAAATCCTAAATTCTATAAGGAAATCTCGCCTGAGTTTCGTACTAAACTAAAAAGTTATAGAGAAAATCATCCAATTAAAAAAATCAAATTCAATAATAAAGAAATTGAATACATCTCCTGTGGATCAGGCGAAAAGACTGTTCTTACTTTTCATGGTGCACTTGGAAATGCTGAGGGTAATTTTCAAGCAATTAATTTTTTTGAGAAAAAATATAGAGTAATTGCTCCGTCAATCACTAATTTTGAAACTTTGGACGAGCTTAGTGAAGGTGTAAACGAAGTCCTAAAATCGGAAAATGTTGAAGAATATATATTAATTGGTCAGAGTTTTGGAAGTTTTATGGCTCAACCATATTTCCACAGAAATTTTAAAAAAATAAAGGCACTGATTCTTGTCAATAGCTATCCTCCTAATAACGAACGGGTCGATGATTTCAAAAAAGCGATGAAGATAATAAAACTCATTCCTGCCTTTATATTAAGAAAGCTCATGTCAAGAGAACTTATGAAATTAGTTAAAGAAAATATGGAGATGCCGCCTAAAATTAGGGAAGAACTGAAATTTCTAAAAGCATTCATTCGAGAAAGACTTAGCTCAGTAGAAAAAAGTGTAATAATATGTCAATCACGCCTTACTGGTGAATTCAATAGCGAGAAATACAGAATAGAAGATTACTTAGGATGGGACGGGAAAGTTATAATTTTTACGGCAAATGATGACAAAGGCTTTCCTTATCACGAAAAATTAAAACGTCAATATCCTAATGTGGAAGAAATTATATTTGAGAATGTAGGGCATATGGGTACTTTGCTCAAAAGAGACGAATATCATGCTATTTTAAACAGGTTTCTGACTTCTTTAAACTAAACAATCGCCTTATTACATGCATGCATGCAAACCCATTTCCTTAGCGAATGATAAAACAATTCGCAAGAGCTCTTTAACATCATCTTCCACATTATATGGGTCAAACTCAATATACTCCTGTCCTTGCAGAAATCCCTTTGATGCCATCCCTTTAGAAAGAAAAGGATCGGCTAAACCTCCTAAAACA
>JAOUKO010000158.1 GCA_029882525.1 Candidatus Aminicenantota bacterium
CCGGCAGATTTACGAGAATCAGTACTCAGTGATGCAGGCCTTGAGAGAGAATCGCGTCCCTCTGCCCAAGGCTTTTTCCACCACCGTCGAGTTCATCCTCAACACGGATTTCCGTAGGTTAATGGAGAATGAGGAGTTCGAACTGGAGCGTGTTCAAAAGCTGGTAGAGGAGTTTAAAAAGTGGGACCTTCAACCTGATAGAACCCTTTTAGGCTTCGTCACCAGCAAAAAATTCGACCGGCTCATGGAAGATGCCTCTGAGAAGCCGCAGGAGCTCTCTCTCTGGAAGGATGTGAGTGATCTTTTGGAGATTCTGAGGGACTTCCCGTTGGATTTAGACCTATGGAAGAGCCAGAATATCTACTTCAAGGTCTGTCAACAACTGGGAAACGAGATGGAACAGAAAAGCCATGAGGGCGATGAGGATGCGAAAAAATGGATCGATTGCCTGAGCAAGATGGGAGAACACCTGAGAGTGAAATGTCTGTGATGCCTTCTTTTGCAGGAAAGATAACATATAATTCTGTGTTTTCCTTTGATTGTGAGAGAAGAGAATGAAAAAAAGAGGAAGCGGCATCTTGTTTCACATCACATCCCTTCCTTCATCTTTCGGCATCGGAGACCTGGGACCCTGGGCCTATACGTTTGTGGATTTTCTGGCTGAGGCGAAACAGGCTTACTGGCAGATTCTTCCTTTTAATCCCACTGCGCCGGCGTTCGGGAATTCCCCATACAACAGCTATTCCGCTTTTGCCTGCAATCCCCTGCTCCTGAGTCCTGAACTTATGGTGCGTGAGGGCCTGCTCGCTGAGGAAGATATCATTCCAGACAAACGCCTTCGCTCCAAGCGAGTTGACTACAATTCTGTCGTTGCCTTCAAAAGAAAGCTCTTTCAGACAGCCTTCCAGCGATTCAAGGAGAGTAAAGACAAGAGTGACTATGAAAAATTTTGCAAGGAAAACACTTCATGGCTCGATGATTTAGCTTTATTCCTGGCTTTGAAGGAACATTTTCAAAAACGGGTCTGGTCCGATTGGCCTCTGGATGTAAGGGACAGGAGGGAGGAAGCTCTCGAGGCAATGAGGAAGGCGCTTCATGAAGACATGGAAAGAGAAAGATTTCTTCAGTATGTGTTTATTACGCAGTGGAGTGCCTTGAGAAGCTACTGTCAGGAGAAAGGCATCCAGATCATCGGAGACATTCCCGTTTATGTGAACTATGACAGTGTTGACCTCTGGACGCATCCCGAGCTCTTTAAGCTGGACCAAAAGAAAAGACCCTATGCGGTTGCCGGTGTGCCACCTGGTAATTTCAGCGCGACCGGCCAGCTCTGGGGAAACCCCCTTTACCGCTGGGACATCCTCAAGGAGAGGGAATATGATTGGTGGGTCCAGAGGGTGGACCACAACCTGAGGTTATTTGACATCGTCAGGATCGACCACTTCCGTGGCTTTGTGGGGTACTGGGAAATTCCGGCCACTGAGAATAACGCTGTCAACGGGGAATGGAAGGAGGCTCCTGCCGAAGATTTTTTCCGTGTTTTGACGGAAAAGAATCCACATCTTCCCCTCATAGCCGAGGACCTGGGCATCATTACTCCTGATGTGAGAGAAGTCATGGAGCATTTCGCCTTCCCAGGGATGAGAGTCCTCCTTTTTGCCTTTGGGGAGGATGACCCCATGCATCCCTATCTTCCCCATACCTATGAGGAGAATTGCGTGGTGTACACGGGAACCCATGACAACAACACGGTGAGGGGGTGGTTTAAGAGAGAGGCCAAACCGGCGGAGAAAAAAAGGGTCTTTCGCTACATCGGCCGCAAGGTCTCAAAAAAAGATATCCACTGGGAGTTCATAAGACTGGCCATGCAGTCTGTGGCCAAAACAGCGATCATACCCATGCAGGATGTTCTGGGTCTGGGGGAGGAAGCCAGGATGAACCTTCCAGCGACCGGCAAGGGCAACTGGGAATGGCGGCTTTTACCTGAGCAGATAACATCTCAACTGGCAAAGAAAATCTCAGATATGACAGAGACTTACGGAAGGGCCTGTTCCTCTTTTTCTTCCCGCAAAAACTGAGCGGCTTCCTCTGGTATGCTGGGGTTGATGTAGAAGCCGCTGCCCCATTCAAAGCCCGCTATTCGAGTCAGGCGGGGAATGATCTCAATATGCCAGTGATAGTCGTACTTGAGGGTTTCCCATTTTCCCGCGAACTTCGGTTTGGCCTCGGTGTTCGGAGCGGTGTTCAGGACATAATTGTGGGGCGGATCCAGGAGCACTTTTTTAAGACGAACCAGGATGTCTTTGAAAAAGGAGGAGAGTTTCTCTAAATCTTCATCGGATGCCTCTGCAAAGCTGTGGTTGTGTTGGATGGGCGCAATGAAGACTTCGAAGGGGAAACGCGAGGCATAGGGAGCAACAGCGATAAACCCCTTTTCTTCGGCAATGACTCTTTTTTTGTCAAATATATCCTGCTGGATCAGGTCGCATATCAGACAGCGTTCCTTATTGTCGTAATGTTTTTTCGCTGCCTCGAGCTTGATGGTGACATTCAGCGGCACGATCGGCGTGGCGATCAACTGGGAATGGGAATGGGCCAGAGACGCGCCCGCCCTTTGGCCGTGATTCTTGAAGATGAGGACATATTTGAGCCGCGTGTCTTTGTAAAGGTCTCTCAATCTTTCCCGGTATGCCTGAAGGACCCACTTGAATTGTTCTGGAGGGAGGTCTGCCAGCGTCACGTCATGCTGGGGGGTTTCGATGATGACCTCATGAGCTCCCACACCTTCGATCATGTCGTAGTAGCCGACGCCGATCCTTTTTCCCTGAGGGCCGATGTTGAGTGCGGGAAATTTATTCGAAACCACTCTCACCTTCCATCCGGGAGTGTTGGGTTGAGTATGAGGATCTCGAACAGACCATATTTCGGGCGGAGTCTGGGATTCGTTGCCCCCGCAAAAAGGGCAGAGCTTGATGTGGTTGTATTTGGTTGTATCGCGCAAATCGGATGGACGAGCTGCCCGTTCCGTGGATATAATGACCCAGCGGTCCTGAAGAGGATCATACCTGAGTTCTGGCATTTCTATCTCCTTCTCGTCATTAGATCACTGTCCCATCCGGAATAACAGCATTTTTGGGGATGACAATGATCCCATCCTGAATCACGTAGTCTTCCGTATCTTCATCGTTGATATTCCGGGAGTTGATGAGCTTGACTCCATTACCTATCCGCACATTCTTATCGATGATGGCATTGCGGACCTCACAGTTTTTGCCAATCCCGACATTGGGAATTCCTTCTGCTTTATTTTGGGCGAATTCTTTTTCCGATTCGAAGAAATCTGCGCCCATGATGATTGAACGCTCAATCACGGAATTTTCCCCGATACGGGACCGGATTCCGATGATGGATTGATTGACTCTGGCGCGGTCGATGATGCTCCCCTCGCACAGAATGGAATTCTGGACTTCTGAGAATGTGATCTTGGAGCCGGGCAAGAAGCGGGCATGGCTGAAGATCAGCCTGTCTTCATCATAGAGGTTGAATTGCGGCAGCGGCTGGGTCAGGTCAAGATGGGCTTCGAAGAAACTGCGGATTGTCCCGATGTCTTTCCAGTATCCATCAAAAAAGTAGGCATAGACTTTGTGTTGGTTCAAAGCATAGGGGATGACCTCCCTCCCAAAATCCTCAAAGGTGGAGCTGGACAGCAGATCGTTCAGGACTTCCCAGTTGAACAAGTAAATTCCCATGGAAGCCAGATGAGTCCTGCCGGCAGCCTCAATGTGAAACTGCTTGAAGACTTTCTCATCCACTTTTGTGCTGTCCAGTAAAGACGGCTCCTTTGGTTTTTCGTGGAAATCGGAGATCCTGCCGCTTTCCTCGACCTTCATCACTCCTAATTCTGACGCTCTATCGTAGTGAACAGGAAGGACGGATATGCTGACGTCAGCTTTTTTCTCCAGATGAAAGTCGATGAATTTACGGTAGTCCATCCGGTAGAGGTGGTCGCCCGATAGGATGAGAACCAGGTCCCCTTCGGTGCGCAGGAATCGCAGGTTTTGCCGGACCGCATCGGCTGTTCCCTGATACCAATCAGAACTTTCCAGTGTCTGAGTGGCGGAAAGAACGGTAATGAAGTCTTTGCTGAAGTTATCGAAACGGTAGGTGAGAAAGATGTGACGGTGAAGAGATTCACTGCTGAACTGGGTGAGGACGAAGATCTTCCGCAAGCCCGAGTGGATGCAGTTGCTGATGGGAAAATCGATGAGACGGAACCTTCCGGCGATCGGGACTGCGGGTTTACTGCGCTTTTTTGTTAAAGGATAAAGCCGGCTCCCCTGGCCTCCCGCCAGAATGATCGTTACAACCTTGGCCACAGAAGCATTACCTTTTTATGTATATAGAGAGCAATTTAATGAAAATGGGGCAAAAAGTAAAGGGATTTTATGACTGGGCAAGCATCTCTATTTCCGCAATCAGGGAAACATCCGACCTATTGAGAAGTGTAGCGCCGGTTTCCCTCCATCCTCGCCAAGACCCTCCCACCCTCCACCATGGGCTCCGGATGGAGGGGAACCGGCGCTTTAATAGATTACATCTCCATAATTAACTGTCAGGAAAATAGACCAGTCTAGGCGTTCTCCTGCTCAACTGTTTCATTCAATTTTTCGAGGAAGTCGGGGATGGCCGATGTCACCCGGTTCCAGTTGGGAATGAGAGGCGAGTAAAGAGGATTCTCCTGGAAATCTTGTCCTGCAATCTGGATGGCCCTGGTGAAGGCCTCTACCATCGCAGTTTCCTGGTGGCGGTCAAAATAGAGTCCGTTGATTGCCGCGTCATCATGGTAGCATTTGATGGTATCCTGGGCCGTACGGAGGTAATTGACAACCAGGGTGTTGAGAAAGCTTTCGCTCAAAGCCGCTCCCTCGATGGCCAGATTCCTGAAGATGGCCTTGGCAATGTCGATGGACATCTTCATCAAGCCTGTTTTAGGATTTTCGGCAGAGAGGGGCTGATGCTTGTGCTCATAGGTTTCGCAGAGTTCGACCTGACAGATTCTTTTGAGGGCACAGTTACGGTAGACTTCCGCCAGTGTTTCGACTTCTATCCCCCAGTCTGCAGGGATGCGGTTGATCCGGGCGAGGTCTGCACTCATCGAGAATTCACCTGCCAGGGGATAGCGGAAGCTGTCCAGGTAGACAAGAAGAGGCAGCGGCCCGAATAATTTTTCCAGACTCCTGATGATCGGGGTGACGAACAGACGGGTGACCCGGCCGTGCATGCGGTCGGTGACCCGGGCATAATAGCCTTTGCAGAAGACATAATCTATGTTGGGCGATGCCACCGGGTAGCACAGTCTTCCCAGAAGTTCTCTGGAATAATTGACGATGTCGCAGTCATGGAGCGCAATAACTTTGCTCTCCTCTCGAGACAGTATGTAGCCGTAGGCTGTCCAGCAGGAACGGCCTTTTCCATCATCCCCCACAAATAGCCCGTTCTCTTCCAGAAGTCCATAGAGTCTTCCGATGGCTGAACCGGTGTTCCAGATGACCCGGGTTCTCTGAGGAAAAGAGGAGAAGAACTTCTTGGCTTTTTTGAACTGTGCCTCATCTGTCCTTCCCATGGTCACCACGATCTCGTTGAGGTAGGTAACCTTCTGGATATCCTCGACGATTTTTTTTATGGCCGGCGCTTCCAGCTCGGCATAAGTGGAGGGAAGAACCAGGGCTATGGGACGGTGGCGGTTGAATTCCGTCAGCTCATTTTCCATCCGGTCAAGGTCGACTTTTCCGAACCTGTGGAAGGTAGCCACTACTCCGGTTTGATAAAAGTCAGCCATTTTGCCCTCCTTTGATGCGGTTTTAAGCCCTACAAAAGTTTATTCAATAATTCCAACACAGCCTCACGCCATCCTGCTGGACCGATGCCAGGTGCAAGATGGAGGTCGGGAAGCTTGACCTCAAAATCATAGCTCCCATCCGGCTTTTGGACCAGAACCGGATGATCCGCGGCCCGGAGCATGGGCAGGTCATTGAGACTATCTCCCAGAGCAATGGTCTCGATATGCTCTGTTCTTTCTCTGTAAATATCCGCGAGTAGCCTGAGCGCTTTTCCCTTGTCGTTTTCTCCCATGAGATGAAAGAAGCGTCCTCCGCGAGTGACCTGAAGGTTGGAGAGGCTGGCCATTTCCTGGATTTTTTGGATTGCGCTCTCTTCATCCGGAAGAAAAGGCTCGTCGTATTCTCTTTTTTTGGCCAGCCTGGCTTCCTCGAGCGAGAAGCCGCAGAGGTCAGCCACTTCCTCAGGCGACTGGTCCCCGAATCCTTTAATCTTGAGCTGGAGGGAACGGCGTATTTGATTCAGAGTCTCTTTGAGTTGAGCATAAGGAGTGCCGAGTTCGATGACCAGGTAATTGTTTTTTTCTCTCTCAAAGCAAAATTTGTGCGAGAAGTATCCTTTGGGGATGAAGATGGCGCCGCCGTTTTCAGAGATGAAGGGATGGTCATTGTCCAGCTCCAGCCTCCACTTTTCGATCTCAGCCCTGGTCTTGCTGGTGCAGATTATAAGAGGGATGTTTTTCTCTTTTAAAGCCTTCAAGGCGGGAAGAGCCGGCTCGAAGGAATAGGTATGGTGGTCCAGGAGAGTCCCGTCCAGGTCAGTGAAAATTAGGGCTGAGGAGCCCTCCTGAGGGTAAATTCC
>JAOUKO010000159.1 GCA_029882525.1 Candidatus Aminicenantota bacterium
GAGGGGCATTTTAAATCCGACTATGAACGGGTTGAGGGCTATCTCCTGCCGGCCTCCCCAAAAGATCTGCGTGCCCCAGAGCGCCCGTGGAGCGGAAATCATGACTTCGGTGCCGAAACCAAGGGCAAAATTGGGACTTATATCGATGAACAGCACCCCGCTCATGTTGTAAAAAGCCGGAGAGCCCTCGTCCACAAGCCTTGTCGGATCAGCGGTGACTTCAATGAACCACTCGTCAAGAAAACCCGCTGTTTTCAGGTTTCTTTTCAATACCCGTTGAGGATGAAATCACGGGTGATTTTTTTCTGGAATAATACCGTTCTTAAAGGAATATATCTTACCCTCGAAGACTAGTCTCTGAAAAGATGAGAAATGTCAAAAGCTAAATTTTGAACCCCATCCTGATACTTTATGGACCCTTATCCTTTCTATTTCTAATAATTTATTCATCTTTTTGAGGAGATACCCTCCTCCCTCCAGGTAGCAAAAAAGACCCAAAAATCACCCCCTCAATTCATTCCAAACGGCGATTTACAGGAGCCTTGAATAAATAGATTATTACCTTTGACAATATCTAGGTTTAGGGGCAGATTTACTGTCTGCAGAAATTATCTTATGCATACTGAAGATAATAGGGTGAAAAGAAGTCGTGCTTCGCACCAAAAGGGGTTGCTGAATCACTCCTGAGTTCAAAAAGACAAGAAATGAGATAAAAAGTGAAGACAAAAGAGATAATCCTGCGGGAACTCCAGGGACTGAGGAAAAAGACTTACGCTCTAGAAAATTCAGAATCCGCTCAAAAACAACCCGAAAAATTTTTCTACATAAGCGAAAATCGTTTCCGCTCCATCGTGGAAAACTCACACGAAGGAATCGTGATTGTCGATGATAACTTCAGGCTAGCCTATGTGAACGATGAGCTATGCCGAATATTCGGATATCCCAAGGAGGAGATAATCAGGGAGGATTTCCGAAAATTTCTGGATAAAGAAAGCAAAAAGCTCATTGCTGACCGCTACCTCCAGAGGCAGAAAGGGAAGAAAGTGCCGCACCGCTACGAGGCTAAAATCGTCCGCAAAGATGGCTCTATCAGGCATGTGGAAATCAGTTCTTCCGTCATAAGCGATACTGAAGGAAACATAGAAACTGTGGCTCAGATCTTAGACATCACAGAACGCAAGCAGATGGAAGAGGCGCTTCAGGAGAGCAGAGAGCGGTACAAAGCTCTTTATGACCGCTCGCTCTACTGCGTTTATGTTCACGATTTTAATGGCAATTTTCTGGATGCGAATAAAGCTGCGCTAGACCTGCTGGGCTTCTCTAAAGAGGAAATCCCATCGCTGAGTTTTTCATCCCTGATTGATGAAGACCAGCTCCCGGCCGCGATTAAAAGCCTCGGCGAGATCGTGAGGGCTCGCTGCCAAAAAAAGCCGCTCATTTTCAAACTCCGGAAAAAAGATGGGACTTACGTCTGGGTGGAAACCGAAGCATCGATTATTTACCGGGAAGGCAGACCAATTGCGATTCAGGGGATTGCCAGAGATATAACTGAATCCGTTCGGGCTAGCCAGGCCCTTCATGAAAGCCAGGAAAGATACCGCACCCTTGCTGAAAATGCTATGGATGGAATATACGTCATCAGCCCGGACGGTTTTGAGTATGTCAATCCGGCTTTTGAGAAAATATTCGGCTATAAAGCCCATGAAGTATGCCATAAAGATTTCAATTTCCTGGACCTCATTCATCCGGATGACAGAGAGCTTGTCCTGCGAAGAGAAAACGGCCGGAAAAAAGGAAAAGAGCTTCCTCCTGAGTATTCATTCAGGGTTCTCACCAAAAACAAAAAAATCAAACATGTTGAAGTCAGCACTGTCCCTCTCCCAGGAGAAAAAGTGAGAGTTTTGGGAATCCTCAGAGATGCCACCAAAAGAAAGCAGGCTGAAGAGGAGCTTCGAGACAGCGAGGAAAAATATAAGATATTGGTGCAGACTTCGCCAGATGCGGTAACTGCAACTGACTTAGAGGGAAGAATCACCTATGTCTCCAGGCAAACACTCGAGCTTCATGGCTATAGGCACGAAAAGGAACTCCTCGGAAAAAGCGCTTTTGAGTTGATCTCTGCCAAAGAGCATGAAAGAGCCATGATCAACCTTCAAAAAACTCTCAATGAAGGTCGATTGAAAAATGAGGAATACACGTTGCTCAAAAAAGACGGCACTGTTTTCACAGGCGAACTCAACTGCGCTGTGATCAAAGACGCAGAGGGCAGACCCAAAATGCTCATCGCCACCACACGAGATATCACAGAACGAAAAAGGACAAAGGAAAAAATAAAAGAATCAGAGGAGCGGTATAAAGACCTTGTTGAAAAAGCAGGAGTTGCCATCCTCATCGACGACAGAGAAGGTGAAGTCAAATACTGCAACAAGCAATATGCAGATATGTTCGGCTATTCCCTGGAGGAGATGAGGAAGCAGACCATCCGCTCGATCGTTCATCCTGATGATAGGGAAAGGGTCCTGAAATACCATAAAAGCCGCATCCAAGATAAAAAGGTTCCATCCAGATATGAATGCAAGGGCATCAAAAAGGATGGCTCCATCATCTTTATCGAAGTCCATGCCGACGCTATAACGGATAACGGAAACATCATCGGGACTCGCTCTTACATATGGGACATCACCGAACGCAGAAAGGTCCAGGAAGCTGTCCAGGCGTCTGAGGAGAAATTCAAGACTCTGTTCAACTCCGCCGGTGATGCGATTTTCATCACCGACCTGGAGGGCAATATTCTTGAGGTCAACCAGGTTGCCTGTGAGCGCCTGGGGTTCGAGCGAAAAAAGATACTCGACATGACCCTGGCGGATATCGACCGACCAAAGAAGTCCGTTTCGCTGCCAGTTAAGATTGAGGAGTTGAGCCATAGAGGTCATATATTCTTCGAGACAGCCCATAAAGGGAAGAATGGAAAAGTTATTCCGATCGAGTTGAGCAGCCGAATAATCGAATACGAAGGGAAACCTGCGGCTCTCAGCATTGCCCGTGACATTACAGAGCGCAAGGTCGCTGAGGAAGAGCGGAAGCAGAGTTTCGAAAAATCACGGAGAGCCCTGGAGGAAACAGTCAACGCCCTGGCATCCGCGGTCGAGATGAGGGATCCCTACACCGCAGGCCACCAGCACAGAGTCACAGGCCTGGCCTGTGCCATAGCTGAAGAGATGGGCCTTTCCAAGGAAAAGACCGAAGGAATCCACTTGGCAGGTGTGATCCATGACGTGGGTAAAATCCGAGTGCCCGCAGAAATCCTCAGCTGGCCCGGACAGCTGACCGAGATCGACTTCAACCTGATCAAGACCCATCCTCAAGTCGGCTATGACATACTGAAGAGGATCGAGCTTCCCCACGAGGTGACAAAAATCATGCTTCAACATCATGAGAGGCTGGATGGCTCTGGCTATCCGGCTGGTCTGAAAGGAGACGAGATCATTCTCGAGGCAAGGATTTTGGCTGTGGCTGATGTCGTGGAAGCCATGGCTTCTCACCGCCCTTACAGGGCAGCTCTGGGAATTGACAAGGCTCTGGAAGAGATCTCAAAAAACAAAGGAATCCTTTATGATCCTGAAGCCGTGGAAGCCTGTCTGAAACTCTTTAACGAGAAAAACTTCAAGTTTGAATAAAAGCCGTTTAAGAGAGTTCGACCTCGACTCCGCATTTTTCCCTGGAAACTTGGATGAGGGATGGGATGCAAACTTCCTTACGATAGAGACTCTAATTTCCCTTTTTCTTGATTGTCTTGCTCTTCTCTTTTTCGACAGTCTTCACTTCTGTCTCAGTCTCAGCGATCTCATCGGTTTTGGTTAGATTTTTAATATTCGCGAGGACAAAGCGCTCGAGAGCTTCGACAACTTTAGGGTCAAACTGTTTTCCTTTCAGCTCCTTGCATTTCTCCAGGGCCTTTTTGAAGGGCAAGGGCTTGTTATAAGAACGCTGGGTGGTCATGGCATCAAAGGCATCGGCCGCTCCGATGATCCGAGCGGCTAGCGGGATCTTATCTCCTTTTATTTTATCGGGGTATCCGGTGCCGTCAAAATGCTCGTGATGGTGCCGCACCATTGGGAGGGCAAAATTCAAGTATTCGATGGGCCCGAGAATCTTCTCACCGGTTAGGACGTGAGCCTGAATCGAGTGGAATTCCATCGTGGAAAGAGGGCTGTCCTTTCCGATAATGAGATCCTTGACTCCGATCTTTCCAATATCATGGAGTTCTGCCGAGGTCTTGACCTCTTTGCATTCTGCCTCGCTCAGTCCCATCTCCTGGGCAATACCAAGAGCATAGCGAGCCGTTCTCTGGGAATGGCCCCGCGTGTAAGGATCCTTGGCCTCCACCGTATTCAGCAGGGCAAGGATAGCCTCATGATAGGATTTCTGAAGATCCTCGTACAGTTTTGAATTCTCTATGGCCACTGCTGATTGGTTGGCCAGAGCGGAAAGAAGGGCCACGTCATTGTCATCAAAGCAGTTCGGCTTTTCGCGGTTATCCACGTAGATCAGGCCTAAGACCTTTCCCTTGCTGACGAGAGGAGCGCACATCACAGAGCGAAGGTTCATGGTGAGAACACTCTCCGATGCGGCAAAGCGGTCGTCTTTGGCCGCGTCATTGGCTAAAATGCACACTTCTTCTTGAACCGACTTATTGACGACACTGCGGCTCATCTGGAAAGGTTGGGAAGGAATGCCTGCCCTGGTCTTTATGTACTTCGGCTCAAAAGCCTTTTTGCTATCTTTGAGCAGGATACACACCCTCTGGACATCACAAAAAACGTTGAGCAGCATTCCGGCAATCTGGTCGAGTATTTCATCGACCGTTTGAATCGAGCTGATGGCATTGCCGACCTGGTAGATAGTCTCAAGATTTTTAATCAACCTCGCTGTCTGAATATATCTTTTGGTCGTAATCTCTGGCCGTTCCTCAGCCACTGCCCCTGGAGAGGAGACGACAGCTTGAATCTGATTCGTCAGCTGATCAAGCGGGATCTTGGTGGTGATCATCGGGTCGCTCTTCTGCCAGTCGACATTGGTTGTCAAATCATCTCCTATGACACTGAGAGCGGTATCCCCTATTTTGATCAAATCACCTGGAATCAGGATTTGACGTGTGACCCGGTCGTTGTTGATGAAAGAGCCGTTCAAGCTTTCTCTGTCATAGAATATGAATGTATTGCCCTCACGGACAATTTCAGCGTGTATTCTGGACAGCTTAGGGTCGTTGATGATGATGTCGCAGATGGAATCGCGGCCAATGATCAGCCGGGAACCGGAGAGTTCCCATTCCATATCCTTTTCTTGTCCTTCGATGCAAACGATCTTCATTGCTCCAGCCTAATATATATCTTTTGTAAAAAAATTATACCTGATAGATAAACATATTCGTGAGTTCTTGAGTGTCATCGATTTCCCGCCTCTTTACTCATTCCTGCCCGTGCCCCACACAGGCAATTCTTCTTAAATTCCCAGAGATGATTTATAGCACAGAAATATCACTGTGTCAAAGAGGCAACTGACTTGTGGCCGACTTGGAGCGGACTTGTTTATCAATTTCCTTACGGTTGCCGCTTTTAGCTGGTGCCTGCTCTTTTCTGTTTTCCTTCAAGAAATAAAAAATCCTGCCTTAAATTTTGTCGCAATTTCTGTGGCAAAGGTGAATTTTATGTGTGAAACTACAGGAAACTGGAGTATTCTTAAAAAAGCGGAATACAGAGAAACGTGCGTGTTTGTGTTCAGATCCGGTAACCAAGCCCGGCAAGAATATGGAACGCAACATTGGATAGATCGGCATGACCGCTGTGGATTGGGACCTGAACGAAAGAAGCCGTCACCTTCCCCTCGAGCGACAAAAACAAGCCTCTCCACAGTCTAGCCTGCTTTCCAACTGCGGCCTGAAGAACAACCCCTGAAAAGTAAAACCCCTCCCCGAACAACCCCTTATGCTCGTCGAACGCGCTTCCTCGAATTGTGCTCTCAGGATGGGTGAGAACGACACCAACACCCAAGCGCCAGATTATTTTTCTAACATTCCACGCCCGGTTAATGGTGATTATATTAAAGCCGTCGCTTATGGAAAACCGCTGAATCTCAGCAGAAGGATTGGCGAGATAGATCTTGTGATGGACAAGCTCCAGCTCCCAGGCTCGGTTGTTTGACCAGCGGCTGAGTCTTAGATCGTAGTAAGGGAATCCTTCGAAAGTACGCTCCTCGTACTCCGCCTTCAGGGAGATATCCGAATATCCTTTCTGGACAACCGTCAGGTAGGTGGGCACATTCCAGGCACCACCCAAAAAACCCTCAAACATCCAATCAGACCCCAATAATGGAGCTGCCAGGAGAATAATCATGGCCAGAGCTGACAAACGGACTCTCATCTTATCTCTCCTTGCGCTAAACAATTCATCATATTCAAACTGTATATTCCATTTTCAATCGGAAAATCAAGCCTCCCTGGAAAAATATTGGCTACTCCAACCCTGCAGGCCCCAGCCATAGCGGTTATGGTTTCAATAAATTGAAATTTATGTTATATAAATTTTAAGGGGATGCGTAAAACAAAGTTTTGTCTTCTGCTAGT
>JAOUKO010000160.1 GCA_029882525.1 Candidatus Aminicenantota bacterium
TTTGCCGCATCTTCTGATTTCACAGATCTTGCAGTAATTGAAGATATTCTCTCCTTCGGCTAAACAGCCTTCACAGTTGATATCCTCAGGCTTGAGGTCGGCTTTGTATTCTTTTGACCAGAGTTCTGCCACTTCCGCGCGTTTTTGATCATCATCGTCTCGAGTTGCCAGAAAGGCTCCGCACTCCCCGCAGTTCAGACCGCAAAAAGATATTATTTCCGACATTGTTGACTCCTTTTATCTTACTTTTGCCATGTCAGTCTTTAAAGCTATTTTAAATGCGCAGGTTCGATCTCCATCAAACCTGTGAGTTTATACCATATAAAAAGCAGTATGACAAAGCTTATTTTTGAGAATATCAAAAGCGCTCAAAAAACATAGGCGTGTGAGGTTGGAAAATTATGTTTTCGGAGCTATTTGTATTCAGAAATAGAAAAAATTTGACTTTCAGGTCAACCTTATATATTCTATAATCGTATACATATAATGAAAATGAGGTGAGCATGAGATTATTATCCAGGTCAGAAGAAATCGTCCTGCTTTCGATCTGGAAGCTTCAGGGGAATGCCTACGGAGTCACCATCCGGAAACAGGTATCCAAAATTACGGGAAAAAATTGGTCTATCGGCGCCATTTATGCGCCTTTGCACCGAGTGGAAAAAAAGGGATTGGTGAGAACGGTCAAAAGCGATCCCCTTCCTGAAAGGGGAGGGAGGAGCAAGGTTTATTACGAAATCACTCCCAAAGGAAAAAAAGCATTATTGGAAACTAAAAAAGTCCACGACTCTATGTGGGTCGGGATTTTCTCCTTGGAATTTGAACGCGAGTAAGCTCTATGGATTCAAAGCATAAAAGCCTACCGAAATTCAGTGCCTGGTTGCTTGAGCGCTTCATCAACAGGGAAGTGCGGTATTCAGCGCTCGGCGATTTCGCTGAGATCTATACAGAGATTAGAGATAAGCGAGGCCTCTGGCCGGCAAGGATCTGGCTTGGAAAACAGATCCTCAAGTCTGTCCCTTCCTTTTTAGCAGATTCGTTTTACTGGAGTGTAACCATGCTGCAAAATTATCTTAAAACAGCCTTAAGAATCCTGAGGCGCCAAAAGATCTATTCGTTCATCAACATCACGGGGCTTTCCTTGAGTCTGGCTTGCTGTGTCCTTATAGCCCTTTACATTCATTTTGAATTGAGCTATGACGGCTTCCATGATAAGGCGGATAACATCTACAGGATTATTGAGATCGAGACTGAAAGCGGAAAAAACAGATACAGCGCTGCCACTCCTGCTCCTCTAGCGCCCACTTTGTCTCAAGAATTCCCTGAGATTGTTCGCGTGGTCAGAATATTTCATCCTTCCTGGATTGAAAAATGGAGAATATCGCACGACGAGAGATCTTTTTTCGAGGAAGGCGTTTTCTTCGCGGATCCCTCTATTCTGGAGGTTTTTTCCTTTCCGCTTATCCAAAGTCAGCAGGAAGATGCCCTCCAAGAACCGCAGTCCATGATCATCACCAAAGAAATGGCTCAAAAGTATTTCGGGAATTCCAATCCCGTGGGCAGGGTGTTGTCTGTTCATGGCGACCAGATAAAGATCACCGGGATTGCTCAGGATGTCCCTCACAACTCCCATTTTCGCTTCAAGTTTCTCGTCTCGTTTGCGGCCCTGGAGAGCCCTGGATTCAGGAATGTGGTCTACGATATGCTCAACAACTGGAGATCTCATAATTTCTACAGCTACCTGATGTTGCGAGAAGGAGCTTCGTCCGCTGAATTGCAAGAAAAATTAGTCCCTTTCCTGGAGAGACATTTTAACCAGAAAATATCCGACTTTGATT
This sequence comes from Candidatus Aminicenantota bacterium, assembly GCA_029882525.1. GTDB lineage: Bacteria > Acidobacteriota > Aminicenantia > Aminicenantales > Aminicenantaceae > SOIA01. The sequence continues at coordinate 1,836 of JAOUKO010000160.1, forward strand.
TATACCTGCAGCCTTTAAAAGACGTCCATCTCCATTCAAAAAATATTTCTTATGAAATGACAGATACCAACAGTGATATCGCCTATGTCTATATTTTTTCAGCTATAGCTTTATTTGTCCTTATCATTGCCTGTATCAACTACATGAACCTCGCTACTGCACGGGCTGCGAAGAGAGCCAAAGAAGTCGGAACGCGCAAGATAGTCGGTGCGAGCCGGGCCCAGCTCATTCAACAGTTCTTAGGCGAATCCGTTGTTCTCTTGTTTATGGCGATTATGATCGCGTTTATACTGGTTTCTCTCGCACTTCCTGTCCTGAACTCCCTTGCTGGCAGTCAGTTCACCGTCGACTCAAAGAATCTTTTGTTTATTCTGGGGCTTTTGCTCGGAGCATCTCTTATCCTGGGATCTGCAGCTGGAATCTATCCCGCCTTGTTCCTCTCCACTTTTCAACCCGTGAACACTTTAAGCGGAAAAATCCATCCGGGGGTGAAAAAGGTTCATTTCAGAAAGACACTTGTGGTCATCCAGTTTGCGATCTCTATCTCTCTGATTATAGCCACGCTTGCCGGAAGAAGCCAGCTCAAGTACTGCTTGAGCAGAAATCTGGGTTTTGACAAGGAAAATGTGATCAGCATCCCGGTGAGAGATGTGAGTACGATTCTTGAATTCGAATCGATAAAAGCCAGCCTTCTCCAGAATCCTGAAATATTGAAGGTGGCCTGCTCCGACAGCTTGCCCGGAAAAGCTATCGGGACACGCGGTTTTCTGTCTGAAGGCAACACGTGGGCGCCAAGATATTCCCTGTTTGTGGACCATGATTTCATCCCAACCATGGGCATGGACATAAAAGAAGGGAGAAACTTCTCCAGAGAGTTCAGCACTGACGTGGAGGATGCCTATATCATCAATGAGGCAGCAGCAGAAGAATTCGGCTGGGATTCAGCCCTGGGCAAGCGCCTTTTCTGGAGAGGCGACAGGAATAAAAAAGGCGAGGTCATCGGCGTTGTAAAGAATTTTCATTTCAAATCATTCCATCAAAAAATCGAGCCTATCATCCTTCATATGCTTCCAGAGAGGAGCGGCTTCAGCTACATATCGGTAAGGATCAGGACACAGAATATGCTAAATCTTCTGACAGGCATAAAGAAATCATGGGAGAAATTTTCTCCGGGCGTTCCGTTTGAGTTCTTCTTCATGGATGCCCATATGAACAGGCTGTATGATACTGAAATGAGGCTGGGCAGGGTTTCTGGAATCTTCACCTTTCTATCTGTGATCATTGCCTGTTTGGGAGTGTTTGGGCTTGCCACATTCTTGACCCAACAACGAACAAAGGAGATAGGCATCAGGAAAGTCCTCGGGGCTACAGCCTCCAGTATTGTCGTGCTGCTTTCTAAAGAATTTATAATGCTGGTTGTTATTTCAAATATCATTGCCTGGCCGGTTGCCTATTTTGCGGTCCAGAAATGGCTTCAGAATTTCGCTTACCGGATCGACTTGACTATTGGAACATTTTTATTGGCCAGTTTTCTTGCCCTGCTCATTACTCTGTTTTCAGTGGGGTATCAATCGGTCAGAGCCTCTATTATCAGCCCAGCCAGTGCCCTCCGCTATGAATAATGACCGTGTATTTTAAAAGCTGATTTAGAACCTTAAGGTGAAGACAGTCTGGACATTCGGCTCGGAATGAACTCCGATGGAAGCATTATGCAGACGGAGTATTTGGCGGGAGAAGCTTAGTCCGATTCCCGAGCCTCCTTCCTTGGTGGAGAAAAAAGGAACGAATACTTTTTCAATATTTTCCTTTGGAATTCCAGGACCGTTGTCCGCCACCTGGATGATGATCCGGCCTCTCCCATCCAGAAGAGCTTTGAGCTCGATCTGCGCGTCTTCCCGGCCTTCGACTGCCTGAAAGGCGTTCAACATCAGATTGATCAAGACCTGTTCGACGAGCTCAGGATCAGCGGTGAGCTCGAGAGTTTCAGGATCGACATTCACTTTAAACCGGATAGAGTTTTTTTCGATGTTGACCTGCATGAGCTTACGGATACGATTAAAAAGCTCTTGGATAGGGAAAATCTGGAAGTTAGGCTTGGGTATCAGGGTTAGATTTCTGTAGGCATCCACGAAGTGCAACAGGCCCTGGCTTCTTTTCTGGATGGTCTGCAGGGCTTGCTGAACGTCTTGCAGCGCTTCGCTGTCGAACTTTTTGGGTTTCACTTTTTTCCCATAAGCATCCCTGATCAGGTTGCTTATTGTAGAGGTCAGGGAGGCAATGGGAGTGATCGAGTTCATGATCTCATGGGTAAGGACTCGGATGAGCTTCTGCCAGGCTTCCATTTCTTTTTCTTCCAGCTCGCTGTGGATATTTTGAATAGACACCAGTGAGAACTTCTGTGCCCTTAACTTGAATTCAGTGGCGTAAAGGGCCAGGTGAAGAAGCTCATTCTCGTCTTCAACTTTAACCAGCGCACTCTCCCTGGACCTCAACCGCAGCAAAGTTTCCACCAGCGGCTTGCTCAAGGATTCCAGAGATCTGATGTTTTTTAAGCTGGCGACATTCAGGAGGCGTTTTGCCGCAGTGTTGATCAGTTCCACCTCTCCATCTGGCTGAAAAGCGATCAAGCCAATGCCGATATGCTGGACGACGGTTTGGAGATAACGGAAATGCTCTTCCTTTTCGGCCCGGGTTTTGCGGAAGGCATTCATGACTTCCGAAAAAGCTGCTTTGAGTGAATCAAAAGACGAGCCGTATCCTTCCACTTTGAATGTCTGGGAGAAATCTTCATACTTGATGGATTGGAAAAACCTGGCCAGATCCCTGTTCGTCTTTTCTACATAGTTGATGAGGGCATAGATTTGGTAAAGAATAAGCGCTACAAGAATGAAGAGAGCCGTGTAGAGGTTGGTTCGAAAGAGGAGATAGAAGAAAAGCCAGGAGGTGGCCCCGAGGAGGATCACTCGGATGATGCAGTTGATTCTGAATCGATTAAAGACCATATTTTTCGAATCTTCTGTATAAAGATGTCCTTGACAACCCTAACTCCTTTGCTGCATGGCTGATGTTTCCAGCATGTTTGCTGAGCACTTTTCTGATGATAAGCTTTTCAATCTCCTCAAGATTGTAATCATCGATGACCAAAGAGTCCTCTCTTGTTTCAACGGCCGGAAAAAAGAAATCTGAAGGCTGGAGCACGGTGGAGTCGCTCATGATCACTGCCCGCTCTATGGCATGTTGCAATTCTCTCACATTACCCGGCCAATGATATTTCTCCACTCTCTTAAGTGTTGCCAGGTTCAGCCTTTTCAGAGGTTTATTGTATTTCTTGCAGTATATTTTAAGGAAATGGTCCACCAGCAGCGGAATATCCTCAGGACGGTCTTTCAACGGGGGCATACGGATCTCAACTGTGTTGATCCTGTAGAGCAGGTCCTGACGGAATTTATTCACAACTACCATCTCATGAACGGGCATATTGGTGGCACAGATGAGACGGACATCTATGGAAATGGGCTTATTCGAGCCCAGACGGATGACTGTGCGGTTCTCCAAAACCGTCAGCAGTTTGGCCTGGAGCGTTAAAGGCAGATTACATATTTCATCGAGAAAAAGTGTTCCTCCCGAAGCGATCTCAAAACGGCCGGCCCGGTCTTCTCTGGCGTCTGTGAAAGCTCCCTTGACGTGACCGAAGAGTTCACTCTCGAACAGGGTCTCGCTCACTGCTCCCATGTCAACGCTTATAAAGACATCATCGGCACGCTGAGATTGGCGATGCAGCTCGCGGGCGACCAGTTCTTTTCCCGTTCCGTTATCCCCAAGTATCAGGATATTGGCGTCGGTTTTGGCCACCTTTTGAACGGTTTTGAACACTGTCTGCATTGTGGGGCTCTGGCCAATGAAGTCATGAAAAGGTTGGTCAAGGTCAGCACTGAGCAGTTTCTGGCGGGAACGGAGATTATCCGCTTCCTGGCGTGTCCGTCTTAAGCTTATGGCTGTATTGACTGTAGCGATGAGTTTTTCATTCTGCCAGGGTTTGAGGACAAAATCCGTTGCTCCTTCTTTCACGGCCCGGACAGCCATCTCCACATCGCCGAAGGCGGTGATGAGGATGATCACGACAGAAGAGTCGATATCGAGAATCTTGTTGAGCCAGTAGAATCCCTCCTTGCCGCTGGTGGCGCCCTTGGCGAAGTTCATATCCAGGAGAATAACGTCATAAGTCTCGTTTTTCAGGAGGGAAGACATGGCCTTCGGGTCCATTTCCGTATCCACCTGAGCCACATGCTGCTTGAGCAGCAGCCGTGCTGCCTGGAGGATGTCCTCATCGTCATCGACAACGAGGATCTTTCCGGTTTTCTTGTTCATGAGAATAGCCCTTCCTTAGTGAGATTATTATACCAAAAGGAGCTTTGAAAATCCTTTTTGGAATTCTTTATGCTCCTTATTTTCTTACTGCAAGATACATGATTTTCTTACTGCAAGATACATGCCTTTCTGTGTGATTCATTTCATTTTGCCTGTATCAACCATTATTTCAGTCATTTTTGATAAAAAGGGATGAACAACTGTTCGATATCGTACGCTATCTGTCATAACAGCGAACACTTTTTTAATGCAATCTGGCAACCCTTGACCTGTTCTCCCCGTAATAACAATAATGGCACATTTATTGCAATAAAAGGGGTCTGGTAGGCAGTCATGAATGTCAACCTTTATGTAAAATTGAGCATCTTAAAAACGAGAAGAAAAGAATCGATGCTTGACTTTGGAGGATAAAAATG
>JAOUKO010000161.1 GCA_029882525.1 Candidatus Aminicenantota bacterium
AGGCCAGTACGAGCTGGCCCTGGAAGACTGGAATAAAATAAGCGATTATTCTTTTTCTAAAACTTCTCAGAAAGTAGAAGCGGTTTTGAGTGAAACTGGATATCTTCCTCACCTCATCCCTCAGATTAATGACATTTTCGAACGAGAATCCCAAAGGGTAAGCCATAGACAGCTTGATAGACTGCTTCAATTCCACAGGTGGGAAAAACGAAAAAAAGCGGCTAAAGCAGAAGACTAAGTTTTACCTCACTTTCCAGATTAAGCTTTGATAAGCCCAGTCAGCGCTTTTTATTGACATTCAATTTTTGATTGAATAGAATCGGCTAGACTATCGGGTATCCACACGTTCATTCCAATGCATGGACTAGGGAAATGAGATAATGAGCAGGTTAAACGAGAGAATGCCTGCGCTTAGGTAATCTTCAAAAACCGTTTAGGAGGGAATAATGACTAATGAACAACAGCCTGTGAAAGTAGTCATCGATTCGGCTGCACAGGTATCCAGTCCTTCCGTCGGGCTTCTTGTCACAGGAGTCGTCGGCGGAATTCTCAGCTTGCTTGGACTTATTTTAAACGCAATCGGAACAAGCGTTATCCCCTTCATGAAAGACAACCTCGATGAGCGATACATGGAGCTTTACGAAGGAGCGGCAGGCATTGTCAGCTCTTTCATTGGGATTGTTGTCGCTGTCTTCATAATCTATGCCGCCTTGAAAATGAAGGAATTGTCCCAGTACGGATTATGTATGGCTGCCAGCATTCTGGCCATGATTCCCTGCATCAGTCCCTGCTGCATTATCGGTCTTCCCATCGGCATCTGGTGTCTTGTTGTATTGACAAAACCGGAAGTTAAAGCTGCCTTTCACTGAAATATTTTCGCTATTAGCCCGCTAACTGGCATATGAAGCCAGACGCAGAAACCTCAAAAAGAAAAGGCGAACTCCTCCCTAATCTCATCATTCTTGTCGTCTGCTCCGCCATCCTCGGGGGAGCCTTGATCGGACAGGTTTCACCTCTTGGAGACTCCCGAGTGCGGGTGGGAGGAACAGTCCTACCCAATATCTGCATGTTCAGGGCTTATACCGGCCTCCCGTGTCCGGGGTGCGGCCTGACCCGGTCCCTGATCGCTGCCGCTCACGGGAAAATTGGACTGAGTTTTTCCTTGCACAGGCTGGGGCCTATCACGCTCATCTACGTTCTTCTCCAGTTTGTTTTGAATTTGGGATATATCATGATCCCGAAAAGGCGTGCGCTCCTATCCCGCTATCTGAAAATTCTTCATCGAGGAATCATAGTTCTCGCCGCTCTCTTTTTATTGAACTGGATTTTCACTTTATTCCTTATTCTTTTTTAGCTTTATCCAAAAAAGGGGCCTCATGATTTCTCTCGCTCAGTCCAGGTCATTGAAAGGATGGAGAAAATGGGCGATGGAATTGCTGTAATAACGGAGGATATCCATCTCTTCCGGAGAGGCTTGATAGAGTTGATCATTCTCCAGAACTATATGCCTCAGGGTAAGCATCCGAAGTCCGACTTCGACAGTGTAATCCCTGTCGCTGCGAGGAATGTAGACTCGGGCTCCCTTTTTTTCCAGCTCCTCGATCAGGCTCTGGACGCGTCCTTTTATCTCCAGGTCAGAAAAATTCTTTTTCGGGTTTTCGGCAAATACCGAGGCAATCAACGGGACTGGTGCTACCGGGATGAGTTTGCTGACTTTCTCCATCAACTCGCTTGCCAGGACCTGGACTTTTTCTATACGTTCTTCTTTTCTTAAGCTTCGAAAATCAACCTTATGCTTTTTTACATATTCCTTCATGGAGACAGGTGTTCCGAAATTCACGATGGCATAACCGAAACGATGCCATCTCCTGCGCATCATCAACCACAGGTTGTGCAGGATAAAAGCCAGGGTTGTCCTCAAAGCTCCCAGGGTAGATTTCCTCGCAGCTTTTGGATCAAGGCCAAAGATCAGCGTCCGGTCTTCCAGCACCCGGTCATAGTTGACACCCACAGGAATGAACACGAGGTCACGCTCTTGAGTGGGATCAAAAGAACGCAGCATATAGTCCAGCAGGCCAATTCTTGGCGGGCACAACCTGCCATCCTTGGTCAGCATACCTTCAGGATAGACAGCCTGGACAACCCCTGCTTCAGTGGCCATCTGTACATAGCGGGCTAAAACCCGGCGATAGAGTGGGTTTTTCGAGCTTCTTCTTACACAGAAGGCTCCCAGTGCCCTGGCAAGCTGCTGGACTGGCCAGAACCGTGCCCATTCACCCATGGCAAAGCTCAGCGCCACCCTGTTTATGGCCAGATAAGAGAGCAACATATAATCCATGTTGCTGCGGTGGTTCATGATAAAAACCACGCTCGAGTTGGGGTCCACGCTCTCCAGACTTTTTTCATCAGCGAAACCGATCCTGACCCTGTAGAGCAGCCGGGCCAGGAATTTGTTCAGCCAGCTTCCGATCCGGAAATAAAAATAGGCGTTAAAGGAGGGGACTATCTCTCGGGCATATTGCTCCACTTTCTCCATGGCCACTTCTTTAGGAACGTCATTCTCCTTACAGTATTCATCCACAGCTTCCAAAACCTGGAGGTCATAGGTCAGGCGGTCAATGAGCACCTTGCGCCGGGTCAGAGTGAAGGCCGGGAGCTTGAGGTCGAGCTTCTCGTTGATCTCGTTGATGACGATGTTGACACGTCTGCGGATGAACCAGCGCACGCTGGGAATCAGGAGGTGGTCGAGCAGAGCCCAGACGACAAACACACCGCAAAGAATCACCAGCCACAAGGGCAAGTTAACGAATTCTGTCATGTTCTTATTCTCAAAATATGTCTTCCATCCCGGATTTGTGTTTCGAACTTATCTTCCCGGAAGGCAGAATTGATATTCATGTTTTCTTTAGTCAGTAAAGTTATTAATCTGGAGATGTTCATCTTAGCTAGGATTTTTTATGCACAAACTCACCATGCTCCAAAAAATGGAGCACCTGCCTGATAACTTTCTTGCTCTTCATGATAAAGGTGTGGGAGTTGGGCATGATGATAAAGTCCGACATGCCTTTGACCTTGGCCCGCGCCACAGAAACGACCCCGTCATCCGGTCCGGGAAGGATCATCGAAGAGACGGGATTGAAACTCCTGTCCCCGGTGATGACTCCCAGCTCAAAGTCCACTGGGCCCAATTTGAGAGGGAGACTGTCTGTATCCGTTCCCAGTTGCTGACCGGCCGGACCGTTTCTTTTCCTGAAGACGGTACTGTCTTTGAGATGGTCGACAAGCTCGCTGCCTTGGTTAGGGGGGCTGAGCATCACCACTCGCCCGAGATTGGGCATCCCGAAGTGCTTCAGAAAATAGCGGACGACGATTCCGCCCATTGAATGGGTGACGAAGTGTATTTTCGTTTCAGGGCTCGAGTCACAGCTGGCAACGACTTCGCTGAGCACGTTCTCTGCCAGATACTCTATGGAATATTTAGTCGAGGGATAATCAACGTTTATTACCCTGTAACCGTGGTCAATGAGATGCTTTTCCAGCTTTCTCATCGAACGGTTTGACCGGGCCAGTCCATGAAGCAGGATCACATAATCCCCTGAAGCTGGCGCCTGAGGTTGTTCGACTTGAGGGAGGCTCAGGTTGGACAGGAGGAACAGATAAACAAGGGTGGCCCAAACGATTTTCGCCAATCTGTGGCATACAGAGCATTTAATCTGCTTCATAAGAGAATTCACTTAGTTCCAGAAAAAACAGGGCATTTTAATCTATCAGAAGTTATATCCCTTTTCTCTACCCTCTTATGAAAACCCCGCCTTTAGCTTATATCATTTGTTTAAATTTGATGTCAAAAGTGAAAATCGGATGAATCATTTTTCCCTCCATCTTGAGCTTTTTCCACGCTGAGGATCAAAAGCCAGCCTTTTCCAGGGTCGACAGGTATGGTCTCTGTCGGCTTGAAGGTGATTTTCCCTTGAAAATCTTTGATGTAAGGGGCATAGAGCTGCGCTTTTTCCGGGTCCATCCCCAGGCTTTTCCAGTCAATCTTGAGGCTGCAGAGAACGATATCCTCTGCCCAACTGGCGATCGAGATCAGGACCCTGTCTTTTTTGACATAAGCAGTCGCCAGAACGTCCTTGTGGTCCGTTTTCACCGGACAATTCGGGGACCAGTAGCCGACCATCCGTGAATCCTGGATCCCAAACTCATCCCAGATTTCCCATACGGGCCTGGGGTCTCCAACCCAGGGAAGGCGGGAGGTCATACCGTAGATCATTCCCCGCCAGGGATTCCCGCCGCCTTGGAGCATCTCACCCATAAGCCCAAAAGGAATGCCAGAGACTTCGATCAGCCAGAAATCCGGCCGCGAGTCGTAATCAAAATACTCTCCAAACCACAGCCGGTTGATGTAGGGAAAATGCTCAAGGTAAAGGTTGGCGCTGTTGGCGAAACCATCCCTTGGGTTGAACTGGTTTGCCGAATGGAGGTCGATCAGCGCTCCTTTTCGCCCCCGGTCCAGTATCTTCCGGACTCGCTTCATGGTTGTCCGGTCATAGGCCACATCATCTATATACAGCCCGTCTATCCCGATATTCTTGACAAGCCAGTCCAAACCTTCGAGATAGTAGTTATGCCAGCGGGACATGCCGCTGTTGATGATGGCCGCATCTTTAAGCTTGGGGACGAACCAGGCGGCAATATAGTTGGAGCCGATGTGCTCCTGGAGCCAGGAATAGCCGCCGCCCGGGCCAGGAGAGAAGATCTCCTCTCCCAAGCTGCGAAGGGCGAAAATCTCAGCAGCCCGGTTGGAAAGCTCACGGATCGTATAGTAGATCTTGACCTTCATGCCTTTAGAATGGGCCTTGTCGATATACTCTTTCATCTGCCTGGTGTGGATAAAGGGATAGTTGATGTACGGATTGGCCTCATTGGCATGATGGTTGTTGATGGTATTGGCGCCTGTTCTCGCTATTTCCTCTACAGGCTCATAGGCATGGTAAAAACGGGTGGACCAGTGATTCCTGGTATCGATGGTTTTAAACGGCGTCAGAAGAAGATTGAAATGAAAGTACAGCGGCTCCCCGGCTTTGACTGTGCGCTCTCCGCTGTAGCAAGTGATCAGGACAGTCTCTTTTCCTGACTCTCCGATGGTGCAGCCGCCTCGGCCCTGGTTATGCCAGGAAGGAGGCAGGTTCAGAGGCTTGGAAAGGTAGAAATTGGTGTTTAAGGGGCGGGAATAATTCTCAGCCCGGAACGAACACTGCAGGCCGGCGTTGACATCGCCAACCCACACGGAATCCTGGTTCTTCTTCTGGCCCCATTTCCAGTGAAACTCTTTGGGCCGGAATCCCCCCTTGAGCCCCATCCCCATGGCATATCTGGCCGCGTCTCTGACGACCGGGATTTCAAGGCGAATATCTTTGACTTTGAAGTCAGTTGTCGAGCTTAACTTGACCTGGAATTCGACAAAGCCATCGCATTCCATTTGAGCCTCGCAGTCTAATCTCAGCACTCCTGCTGCGCTCTCCGCTTCCCAGGCAATTGCCCCTGGAGCTTTCTTGACGATGGATATTCCTTTCCCTTCCCAGGTAAGGACATCACCCTGTTCCTCCTCCACGACAATCCTGATCGGGGCTGAGAGAATATCCCGGCCTTCCTTCAGGATATGGGTTACCTCAGGAGAAAACAGGCTCTGGATCCGTTCAGGAAAACCTGTCTCGCCGATAGTCAACCTCCTTCCCAAACAGCTCACCGTCCTGTCTTTGAGAGACATCCGGGTGAAGGGAGGAACTGTATCGTCATCGAAGGCGGTCCTGGAATCCAGCCAGCGCAGCCGAGAATGTCTCCAGGTCTCGCTGTCTCCGGCATCCTTCAGGATCTCGTTCCCTACATCCAGGATGAGCTTGATTCGGGACTCCTTCATACCTTTGGGCTTGATCGTGACTGTTCCTTCGTACTGGCCAGGACTGGCATTCAAAGGAACCTGGATTCCGCACCACAGAGGTTGAACCTTACCCTTCTCAACCGAGCAGATCTTATCCAGCTCCTCGCCGTTCCAGTTGACTCCTCCGGTGTTAATGCAGCGCAGGACTGAGTCAGGGATCACGCTCCCGGATGAAGAGATTTTCATATCGCTGAAGAAAACATCAATGTCCTCTATCGCTTTCCGGACGGCAAATACCCCGACCTGGAAGGCATAGAATTCTCCTCGGGCCGCTTCTCCCTGGAACGTATTCCCTGGGCCGTATTTGATCCATTTCAGAGGCAGGTCATCAGTCATCCGGACCGGATACTTGCGGTCTTCTGGAAAAAGAAGATAGTCGGATTCAGGGTGACTTTCCAGGATCTTCCGGGTTTCCTCAGCTGTGGCGATCACTTCCATTGGATAGAAGCTGTTGAACTCATCGATGGATTGAATCTCAACGACCTCAGCCTGCGGAAAGGCGTCTCTATTTAATTCTGCCAGTTTATCCGGTATAAGTCCGTGACGCTCCAGCCAGTCTGTCTCTGCCGTCTTCTCAGGCTTTGGGTAGGTCACCGTAGGGTAATTGCTGCGGCCAGACATTGTG
>JAOUKO010000498.1 GCA_029882525.1 Candidatus Aminicenantota bacterium
TCAGCCGTTCGTCGCCGGAGGCATAAGAGGCTTCAATGTAAAACCTTTCTTTCTCCGATGCCTTCTGGGATAACGCCTTGGCTTTCTCTTTAGCAGCGTTTCTCTCTCTGGACATTCCCAGGGAGCCAAGGGCCTGGGCCAGGTAAAGATAGGCCACGGCAAATTCCGGATCAAGCTCCACTGCTTTCTCAAGAGACCTCCGGGCATCGTCATAATAGAACTTTTCGTACTCATCTCTTCCTTTGAGAAAATAATTATAAGCATCTATGGACGAGGTGGTCATGTCTGCGATACGCAGTTGTGCGGGCTCAATTTTTTTCTCGGTCAGTCCCACACCCCGGGAAATCTCCTTGCTCAGCTCGCCGATCTGTCTATCCAGAATGCTCCCTACTCCTTCCCCTTTCGATTGAGCAGACTTTAATATCTTTTTGGTTTTTATATCCAGGACTTTGACATCCGTGGCAAACACGTCTCCCGCTTTGACGAAGCTTCCCAGGACAATGGCCCCCACATTATCCATTAAGCAGAGTTCGAAGCCCAATTCCCTGTCGATGACTTCCGTATCCTCCTTCCCTCTCTGCTTGAGGAGGTCGTGCATCCTTTCCCATGTCATCACACTCAGGTATTTGGACTGCTCGAGGCTGGTGATCAAGAGGTTGGGGATGGCCTTCTGCAGGTAGTCATAGGATTTTTCCCCGGTTTGGTTCTCGAAGCTGATCACGGCTATCGAAGTTTTCGCAATCTCTTTTTGGGGAAGCAACTGCCAGACAAGTATGGCGGCAGCAATGACAGCGACAATAACAATAGCCGGGATAAGCAGCTTCTTCATGCTGAAGGTGACGGTTATTTCCTTGGAAGTGATGGGCTTCCTCTTGGGAACCACCCTCTCTGTGGTGGGCATGCCTTTTTCTATAGCTTCCAGCTCTGCCCGCACTTCTCCAGCACTTTGATACCTTTTCTCTTTATCTTTTTCCAGACACTTCAGGATCACCCGGCTGAGGTCTTCAGGGATCTGGGAATTGAGATCTCCTGGATCTTTAGGAGCCTCGCTCTTGTGCTTCATGGCGATGGCTATGGATGTCTCGCCCTCAAAAGGCAGCCGACCGGTCACCATCTCATACAGGATCACTCCCAGAGAATAGATGTCCGAGCGCTGGTCAACTTCCTTGACCTCGACCTGTTCGGGAGACATATACTCGGGTGTACCTATCATCACGCCTGCGCCTGTCAGGCCTTTGGCTTTAAGCGAGCGGGCGATGCCGAAATCCATGATCCGGGCGTTCCCCTCTTTGTCGAGCATGATGTTCTGCGGCTTGAGGTCACGGTGAACCACTCCCAGCCTGTGGGCCTCAGCCAGCCCGTCGCAAACCTGCTTGGCAATAGAAATGGCTTTCCCGACGGGAAATTGCCCTATTCTTGTGATCGTGCTCTTCAGCTCCTCTCCGGATACCAGTTCCATGGTGATGTAGTGGGTCTCCCCTTCTCTATTCAGGTCGTACATGCGGCAGACATTCGGGTGCCCGATCTTCCGGGCGAACTTAAGCTCATTCCGGAAGCGCTCGATCGTCTTCTCGTCCGTGGCGATCTCTGGCTTGAGCAGTTTGAGGGCGATCTTCTCGTTGACTTCCTTATCCAGGACCTTGTAGAC
>JAOUKO010000499.1 GCA_029882525.1 Candidatus Aminicenantota bacterium
TGAAGGCGCTGGTGAAAAGTATGCTGATATAAAAATTCAGACAAAAATGAGAAATGATATTGATAACTTAATTGATAAAGCATCTAGAAAGGAGATTTCAAGAGAAACATTTGAAGAGCAAAAGGATATTGCTTTGAAGAATTACAGAACTATATTCGGCGAAGGATACCTGCCGCCCTTGACGGAGGAAACTGTAACAAAGTTGGAAGCAATATATGGACAGGAGGAAATAGCTATTTTAAGAGAGATATTAGAGGCTCCGCAAGAAAAGGTTGATATTACTAATATAGATAAAGTAAAAGAATTAAATGAAGCTTTAAAAATATTTGGATATGATGGAATAGAAGAAGTACTGAAAACTTTTGGAAACGAAAAGAACTTTGTAAAAGCCACATTTGATAAAAAGACAGGTGTATTAACGGTAGAATTTAAAGAGATGAGCGTGGATGATGATGTAAAGACGTTAAGTTCAATAATGGTAAAGGAAGAAAGGAAAAAGATAACAGATTATCTCGAGGCATTTGAAAAGTCGGGTATAAACAAGTTTACCGATGGGAAATTTAATGTAGAGATAGAATCAACAAGAAGTGGAATTAAAATAAAGGGAATAAATTGGAAATTAGATTTAAAGAAAATTAATGAAGATAATATTGACCAATTTGGGGAGGCATACAATAGCTATGCTAAGATGCTGGGATTGAAGGAGTTAGACAAGAAGGCCCTTGAAGAGCTGAAGCGCCTTATTGAGGGATATCAAAAAGAAGGGATAGACAACCTTGAAGTAAAGTACGATTTTGAGAATCAAGAACTTACGATAGGTAATGTACTTGTAGGGAAACAGCGTGTGGAAAATGTAGTTAAAAATATAGGTGAAAATGCTCAGAAAATCATTAACACAGTGCTCAAGACGTTCGAGGAGATAGGAGAAAATGTTGATGAACGAGAGTTCTTTGTGGGAATGGTAACAAACAGAAAAGGTAGCAAGACAATCATTACACCCATTTTTGATGCAAAAACAGAAAGAGAAATAGCATCTAAGTTTGTTCAAAAATATGCATCAAAGATTAATTTGAGAGTGAATGTAGAGATTCTTCAGTTTGCAACTGGTATAAGTATAGACCTTGCTAATGGAGAGCCCTTAGGAACCTTTAACATGGAAAATATAAAGGACAATATAAATTACATAGAAAAAACGTTAGGTCCTCAAGGAATGGAGAAGTTTCTTAAGACGTTTCTTAACATGTTGCAGGAGCAAGGACTTATCGATAGGGGAATCAAACTGAATGAGTTAACTCTTGAAGAAATTAAGGAGCTCTTTCTCTTTGATGAAAATGAGATTCTAAAACATATAACCGGGATTGAATTTAATATTCCTTTAGAAAAAGGCACGGAAGAAAAGCCCTCTGGGATAGACTTTAAAGATATGAAAATAGATTCAATTAGGATAGGTATAGACGGGTTTTCTAAAATAGGTGGGCGTTACGGTGGAGATGAGGGAAAACTTCAAAAGGTTGGAAATGAATTAAAAGAGAAATTAGGTGTTGAATCTGTTGAAATTAAGTTTGACGGAGAAACTGGCAGGATTTACATACCAATGTTCAAGCCAAGCGAGGTACCCAAACTCAAAGGAACTCTATTACAG
>JAOUKO010000020.1 GCA_029882525.1 Candidatus Aminicenantota bacterium
CCTGCTCGTAGATTTTTTCCTCGAAAGGGAAGATCAGCATCATTTTTTTAACGGTCTTTTTTATGGTTTTCAGTCTGTTCTTTCGCCAGGCCCAGACTGTAGGACTGACATAGTAAAGGACCGGAATGGACATTTTTTTCATCTTTTTTGCCAGACGGAGGTTGAAATCAGGGGAGTCGATAAGAACCGCCGCTGCCGGCTTACGGTGTCTGACCTCTCTGCTGACACGATCGAAGATTTTTTTAAGCCGCGGAAGATGCGATATGACCTCAAATCCCCCGACCACTCCAAGGTCTTCAACCGAGTGCAGGAGCTCCACCCCTTCGGCTGCCATATGTTTCCCGCCGATCCCAAAAAAGGAAAACGAGGGATGAAGTTTTTTAAACTGACCGACGAGGCTAGCCCCGTATTTTTCTCCCGAGTTTTCCCCCGCAGCGATGAAGATGGAATCCATCAATCTTTTTCGTTTTCCCCATAATAAACGATCTCTGGCATGTTATCTGGATCCAGGCCGTAGAAGAACAGCCATTTATCGTAGGTCTCCTGTTCGAGATAGATCTTGATGGATTGCGCTGGGGATGAGCTGGCAACGCCGATGATCTGAGGATTCTGGATCGAAGAGAGAGCGCTTTGAGGGGCAACCAGGATTTTTTGAGCAATGCCCTGACCGCTCGCTTCTGCTTTTTGGCCTCTCCTTCCTTTTTTCGTAGCTATTCCAGAAAAGGGAAGGATAAGATTCCACTCTCCGTCTTCACTCATCGGGTCTTTGTAGAGCTTGCGGATGCATTTCTCCTCGAATAATTCGTCAAGGGATTTGGGGAAACTTCCCGGGTTTTTCGTCTGGAACAGCCGGACAGCTTCGACGTACTGGTTTCCCCTGAAGATCAGCTCTTCTTCTTTCTCACGCTGGATCTGGGTCTGCCAGACAGGAACAGCCACCAGGAGTCCGATGCTCATCACGAATACAGCGACCATCAGGATGAATAGTATATAGCCCTTTTTCTTATTCATGATACGGCAAGCTTCCAACCCGAGGAGCGGATATCACCATGTATTGTAGGGGGTCCCGTCTATGGCTTTCTCGTTTGAGCCGGAGAGGACATCCACAATACCCACCTCTATTTCTGGCATCATCATCTCATCCTCTGTCAAGGTCTGCTGTACCTCCACCCAGGTTTCCGAAGACTTGGTGAAAGGGTCGATCGGGATTCTGTACAGATATGCTTCATCCACCAGAGTCTGGAGGGAAATGGGATATTTGGCCTTATCCGAATAGTATTGATTGATCAGCTTTCTCAGTTCGAACAGGTCTTCTTTTAAAACGGCTTCCCTGGCTCTTTTGGTCGCGTATTTATACTGGGGAATGCCCAGTCCGACCAGCAATCCGATTAGCGTGAAGACGATCAGTATTTCGATAAGAGTGAAGCCTTTTTTTTGGCTGTTAAAAAATTTTTCTTTCATTTTTACCAGTCCTTGTATTGAGTCCCGTCCAAGGCAGTTGCCATGCTCTTGGTGTAGACATCGTAGACGTTTTCTCCGCCCCAGACATCCGAGTCATGGTCATCCTGGTAAGAACGAAGTCCCCAATCGTAAGAATTGGTCATCGGGTCTTTTGGGATCCGTCTCAGGAATTTGACGATTTTGGTCCCCGGCTCTTCACCTTCTTCTCCTTCCTCCTGGACTTCCACTCCTTCGACCAACGTTTCAAGATCAGGAGGGTAGCCTTCGGTGTCCTCTTCGATTTCGATTTTGTTCTCGTCAGCGAGCTTTTTATAGGCATCAATGGCCTCTCGTATCGACCTTAAATTCCGGCGAAGCTCGATCTCTCTTTCTCGTTTGACGGCTATCTTGGCTAAAGGCATGATGGCTGTGGCCAGGATGGCTAGGATGGTCAGGGTGACCAGCATCTCGATCAGGGTGAATCCTTTAATTCGAGCCAAGAATCTACTCATTATCCCTGATGCCAGTCAAATGATTCAAAATCTATCTTTGTTATACCGTTTTTGAAAAAAAGGAGATTTTTTTTGTCTGTCCGGGGAAAATTCAGAAGAACTAGGGGGAGCCTCCTCTAGGGCTTTTTTACTGAGCTTAATCTTGTTGTCTTCGTCGATGGCCAGGACTTTTACCCGGACGGTTTGTCCCATTTTGAGAACATCTCTGATATTCCTGACTCGATGATGAGCGATTTCAGAGATGTGGAGAAGACCGACGATGTTGGGAAGGATTTCAACAAAGCCTCCGTATTCCTCGAGGCGGACGACTTTCCCCGTGTAAACCTTTCCCACTTCGGCTTCCACGGTAATTTCTCTGATCATCTGCAGGGCTTTTTCCGCAGACTCGATATTCGCGGCAGCGATGGTGATTTTTCCACTCTCCTCGATCTCTATCTTGGAATTGGTCTGAGCAAGAATTTTCTTGATGTGTTTTCCTGCCGGTCCGATCACATCGCCGACTTTCTCGGGGTTGATCATCAGGTTGATGATCCGGGGAGCATAGGGGGAGATGTCCGGTTTGGGTTCAGGAAGAGCATCGTTCATTTTTTTCAGGACTTCTGTCCGTGCATTCTTGGCTTTGAGAAGGCCTTCTTTTAACACCTGGATGGGGATGAATGGGATCTTCAGGTCCATCTGGATGGCAGTGATGCCTTTTTCTGTCCCTGCCACCTTGAGGTCCATATCGCCGAAATGGTCTTCGGGGCCGGCGATATCTGTGAGGAGCAAATACCGGTCATCCTCATGGACAAGTCCGATAGCGATACCAGCGATAATCATGGAAAGCGGAACGCCTGCATCCATGAGAGAAAGCACTCCGCCGCAAACAGTGGCCATAGAAGATGAGCCGTTGGACTCCAGAATGTCCGAGACTATACGGATTGTGTAGGGAAACGTATCCTCGTCCGGGATTGCGCGGAGAATGGACTTTTCCGCCAAGGCGCCGTGGCCGATTTCCCGTCTCCCAGGAGCCCGGAGGAAAGCCACTTCACCGACACTGAAAGGAGGAAAATTGTAGTGGAGCATGAACCTTTTCTCTCCCTCTTCTCCGAGCCCGTTCAATCTCTGGACATCTTCAAAAGTGCCCAGGGTGACAGTCGCCAGACATTGAGTCTCGCCCCGGGTGAAAAGGGCTGAGCCGTGGGTCCGAGGGAGAATCCCGACATCGATGGAGATAGGCCTGATATCATCAAAACCTCTTCCGTCTGATCGAATCCCTTCCTTGATGATCAGGTCACGGACCAATTTCTTTTGGATCTGAAAAAAGATTTCTTTGGTCTCGTTGATCTCGTCTTCGTTCTCTTCAGGGATGGGCTCGAGGAGGCTGTCCAGGATTTCTTTAGTTTCCTTTTCTTTCTCCTTCTTCTTCTGGATCAGGAATGCCTTTTTTAGAGAAGAGGAGATTTTTTTTTCGATTTTCTCATATTTTGATGCGTCGATCTCTGGAACGCTGAATTCTCTCTTCTGAATTTTCAGCTTATCGTAAAGGTCTTTTTGAGCCTTGATGATCTTTTGAATCTCTTCCTGAGCGATAGAGATGCCTTCGATGATTTTTTCCTCGTCCATCTCCACTGCCCCGGCCTCTATCATGACTATCCCTTCCTCTGTTCCCACCACTACCATATCGAGCGGGCTTTCTTCGAGCTTCTTCACCGTGGGATTGATGACAAATGAATTATCGATGTAACCCACTTTTACTGCTCCGAGGGGAGTCGTGAAAGGAATATCGGAGAAATAGAGAGCGGCTGAGGCGCCGATCAGCCCCAGCGTGTCAGGTTCATTTTCAAGGTCTGCGGAGAGGAGGAGAGCAACGATTTGAGTATCGTAAAAATAGCCGTCAGGGAAGAGCGATCTTATCGGCCTGTCTATCAGCCGGCTGACGAGAATCTCTCTTTCCGAGGGCCTTCCTTCTCGTTTGAAGAAACCTCCGGGTATTTTTCCCGCGGCATAAGTGTTTTCCCTATAATCCACGATAAGCGGGAGGAAAGGCTTCGGTTCCTTCATTTCTTTTTTAGAAGTGGCGGAGACGAACATGATCGTGTCTCCGTAGCGAAGGTAAGCCGAGCCGTCAGCTTGTCTGCCTATCTTGCTGATCTCGATAGATAAAGTGCGGTTGTTTATTTCTAGATTGATTTTGTCCCCAGACATTAAGAACTCCTGGCCTTATTTACTTTCTAAGCTTAAGCTTTTTAATCAGGCTTTCGTATCTTTTTGGGTCTTGATTTTTCAGGTATTCCAGAAGTCTTTTTCTTCTTCCGACCATTTTCATAAGGCCAGTTCGGGAGTGATGGTCCTTTTTATGCATTTCAAAATGCTCTGCTAGGGAGTTGATCCGGTTGGTTATAAGGGCAACCTGCACTTCTGGTGAGCCTGTATCAGAGGTTGTAGTTTGGTTGGATTTGATGATTTTTGACTTTTCTTCTTTAGTCAGCACGAATAGTCTCTCCTTCTTGAATGATGAGTAATGGTAACAAAAAAGCCGATGAATGTAAATCTTTATTTTTCTATTGTTTTAAACACAGTAGGAATTAGAATTCATATTTTATTGAGTGGATTGGATGTATTCTTTTCTTCGAATAAGCTGCTGAGCATACTTCGAATCGAGGCCTCCCATCAAACTCTTGACTTCTTCCAGTTTCTCTTCGATCTCGGCTAGAGTCATTTTGTTTATCTTTTTACTTTTTTTAGCTGCAGCCGGAGGAGCGGCCTCAGCTTCTTCAGGTTTGGCTTTTTCTTTGGGGATTTCTTTCTTAGCCGGCTCAGCCTTTTCTTCTTTTGGCCTGGCTTTTTCCTTTTCGGGTTTGGCCATTTCCTCTTTTTCCACAGGTTTTTCTGCTTTCTCCTTTTCTTCTTCTTCAGCCTCGGCCTCTTGCGGCTCTTCCGGAATGGGCTCTTTTTCAGCCATTTCCTCGGGAGGAGCTTCCTTTTCAACTTCCTTTTCGACTTTTTCTTCTGCAGAAGCTTCCTTTTCAGCTGCTTTTTCTTCTATTTCTTCGGTTGGAACTTCAGCTTTTTCCGGTTTAGCCTCTTTTTTCTCGGCTTCTTCAGTCACAGGCTGGACTTCTTCTTCAGGTTCGGCCTTAACAGCCTCTGCCTTTATCTCTTTCTTCTCAGACGGAGGTTTTTCCTTTTTGGCTTCTTTTGTTGCCTTTGCCTTGGCTTTAGCATCCTCTTTTTTCTTGAGCTTTTCTTCTTTTTTTGTTTGAGTTTTCTCTGTTTTTTCTTTTTCTTTTTTCTTTTTTTCTTTTTCCCGTTTCTTCTCTTCAGTCATTTATTGTCCTTTCATATTATGTGTATTTTCGTTCAATGAAGGCGCCTGCCTCTTCTGTAGGTTATCAAAATTCTGTGTGTCAGGGCAATTGTTTTTTATTGAGACCTCTTTCTTCTTTTAGGCTCGACAGGAGTAGCTTGCGCAAAAAACAGGAATTTAGTATAGTCGTTGGAACATGCACATCCTCTATTCGTTCCTCCTGTTTTTATCTCTTCTGTTCTATAGCCTTCCATATTTTGTGAGGATCAAGCTCATCAGAGGAGAAAGTTTTTTCATTCGGGAAAGGTTGGGGCATAATCTTAATAAAGGAATATCAGAGAAAAAGTCGATCTGGTTTCATGCCGTGTCTGTGGGCGAGGTCCTCTCTCTCCAGAATTTGATTAAAAAGATCAAAGAGAAGCATCCTGATTGGCAGATTCATTTTTCCACTCTGACGAACACCGGGATGCGAGTCGCCAGGGAAAAATTGACCGATGCGGATCACCTCTTTTTTGTCCCGATGGATTTTGCATTTCTTGTCCGGAAATTTTTTAGGGCTTTAAAACCCAGTGTGTTTGTTCTGGCTGAGTCTGAGTTCTGGCCCAACCTGATAAGAGAGGCAAAAAAAAGTACTGATGGTGTTCTGCTCATCAACGGAAGAATATCCCCTCGGTCTTTCAAAAAGTACTTCCGGTTTAGAGCCCTGACGAAAAAAGTCCTCAGGGATATAGACCTTTTCCTGGTGCAGACTTCAGAGGATAAAGCCAAGCTGGAGAGAATCGGAGTTTCATCTGAGCTAGTGCGAGTGGCTGGGAATTTAAAGGCCGAGATCGACCTTCCCTCCTTCACCCCCGAAGAAATTCTAGGCATTAAAGAGAAGATGAGCATTCCAGCTTCGAAGAAAGTGGTCGTGGCGGGCAGTACCCGGAATGGAGAAGAAAGAAAGCTTCTGGAGTCATTCGTAAAAGCAAGAAGGGCCAGGGAAGACCTGGTATTGATCATGGCTCCTCGGCATCCAGAGAGGTTTGATGAGGTGGAAAAGCTGTGTCAGGAGTTTTCTCTTCAAGCAGCAAGAAAGACTCAGGTGACCCCGAATTCTCAATGGGAGGTGTTGATCCTCGATACGATCGGAGAGCTGGCTCGGTTTTATGCTCTGTGTGACCTGGCTTTTATCGGAGGAAGCTTGGTCCCGTGGGGGGGGCACAATTTGCTCGAGCCAGCCTTCTACAGCAAGCCCGTATTCTTCGGACCTCACATGAAGAATTTTGCCTATCTGGCTGAGATTTTTGCGGGGGCAGGAGCTGCCCGAGTCGCTCACGACGGAAAGGATCTGGTCGAGATGTTCTTGATGCGGGATGAAAGGACTTTGTCAGAAATGGGTAGAAAAGCGAAGGATACACTGATATCCCTTCAGGGTGCCACAGAAAAAACGATCCAAGCCATCGAAGACATGATGACAGTCTCTTGATTTAGACACGAAATGAGCAGCTTTTCACAAAAACCGACCATATTCTTTCTGCTGGTGTTTTTATTTTTCTCCTCTTCCCAAGGTTTGCTTTTGGCCCAGGACTCAGCTCCGGAAGATAAGCTGAACAAGGAGTTTTTGGTCAACTTCAAGAATGATTTTGGCCAAGTCATCGTTTCTCCGGCACATTGGAAAAAGAAGGATTTTCTGAAACTCTCAGCTGTTTTAGGAACTGGCCTGATACTTTATGCTGTTGACCAGGATATCCGGCAATGGGTGCAGGACAACAGCACCTCTTCATCTGAGCATTTCTCGAATTTTGTCACCCATTTCGGCGATGGGGGTGTCCTCGCCGGGCTGATAGCTGCCATCTACACCACTGGTGAGTTGTCCAAGAGCAATGGATTGAGGAAGACAGCTCTATCGAGCCTGGAGAGCTGGCTGACCACAGGAGTGGTGGTCGGCGTTATGAAGTTCACTATCGGGAGGGCTCGCCCTTATACCGAAGAGTCCAGCTGTTCGTTTCACCCATTCTCCACGGGATCAAGGAATTATTCTTTTCCCTCTGGTCATGCCTCTGCGGCTTTTGCTGTGGCCACGGCAATCGCTGAGCAATCCAAGAAAGATTATGTAGATGTGGCAGCTTACACCCTTGCTTCCCTGGTCGCTCTCTCCAGAGTCCATAAGGATAAGCACTGGGCATCTGATGTGTTTGTGGGTGCCTGTATGGGTTATTTTATCGCCAAGAAGATATCGGCTCTTGACCGAGACCGAAATTCGAACAGGGTGGGACTGAACTTCCAATTTGGGCCGCAAAGACAGGAGGTCGCTGTCAGCATTCGCTTTTGATAATGTTCTAAGTATTAACGAAATAAAAGCTTTACCTGTGTCATTGCGAGTGCAGCGTAGCCTTATAGGGAAAAAACGCATCTATTTTTACGAGATTGCCTCGTTTGACTCGCAATGACATTTTATTTAATGCGTTTATATTAGTCCCCTCTTTCGTTGCCTATTGCGCCTGGACTTCTTTGTGTTGATTTTATATAGTGAAAATAAATCCCTTTTATGAGGAGGGAGGATGAGAAAAACAATCTCCCGTCGAAAGTTTTTAAAGAGTTCATCAAAGATCATGGCAGCAGCTGGCCTCGGCGGATGTGGAATCCTGCTTCAAGGGTGTTCTATGAGGAAGGACTTTGACGTTGTTATCAAGAGCGGCCGTATCCTTGACGGCTTGGGGAACGAGCCCTATGAAGCCGATATCGGGATCAAGGGAGATATCATCAAGGAGATTGGGATCATTCCAACCTCCAAGGCAAAAAACGTGATCGACGCTCAAAACCTGGCAGTTTGCCCGGGTTTCATCGATGCCCATGACCATACGGATGTGCAGTTGCTTGTCAATCCCAAGGCAGAAAGCTCCATCCGGCAGGGAATCACGACTCTGGTCAGCGGGAATTGCGGAGGGACTCCTTTTCCTGTGGCTGAAGAGATATTGGACGAGATGAAACAGGACTTAAAGGAGCTATACCAGATCGACCTCACCTGGAGGGACATCAATGGCTTTTTCTCCAGGCTCGAAGAAAAGGGAATGGCTCTGAATTATTCTACTTTTATCGGGCAGGGCACGATCAGAGGTGCGGCCATGGGTTTTAACGACCGTCCGCCGACCGATGAAGAGATCGATAAAATGAAATTACTGGTGGCTGAGAATATTGAGGCTGGTGCCCTTGGCCTGTCTACCGGGCTTGAATACGCACCTGGGAGCTATGCCGGGAAAGAGGAGATTGAAGAGCTTTGTAAGGTCGTTTCGAGATACAAAGGAGTCTACGCCACTCATATGAGGGATGAGGGAGACCGTTTGCTCGAATCCATGGACGAGGCAATCGAGGCTGCCCTAAAAACTGGCGTCAGCCTTCAAATCTCTCATTTTAAGATCGCCTATCCCCGGAATTGGCACAAGATTGATGCTGCGCTGGGCAAGGTGGAGGAGGCGCAGGCGAAAGGAGTATCTATCTTCTGTGACCGCTATCCTTATATAGCTGGCTCCACCGGGCTCAGTTATTATTTTCCTCTCTGGGCCAGGCAGGGCACAACCGAGGAATTTTTAGCCCGGTTGAAAAACCCTGAGCTCGAAAATCGGATTCAGTCTTATCTTTCTGAACAGGAAACAAAACTCGGTTCCTGGGATAAAGTCGTCATATCATCCGTGGTTTCAGATGAGAACAAGAGGTTTGAAGGCAAAAGCGTTCTTCAGGGAGCGAAGGAGACAGCAAAAAGCCCATTCGAGTTTATGAGGGATATTTTGATTGAAGAGAAGAACAGGGTGGGTATGGTCACTTTCATGATGAGCGAGGAGAACCTGAAACGGATCCTGGCTCATCCTCTGGTCGGAGTGGGGACGGATGGTTCAGCCATCGCTCCTTACGGACTCTTGAGGATGGGGAAGCCCCATCCCCGCCTTTACGGGACTTTTCCGAGAGTCCTGGGGAAATACATCCGAGAAGAAAAGATCGTGCCCCTGCCAGAGATGGTGAAAAAAATGACATCTTTGCCCGCCCAGAAGTTCGGGTTTACAAGAAGAGGCGTTCTGAAAAAAGGATATTATGCGGATGTCGTCGTCTTCGATGAAGGGAAGGTCATCGACAAGGCCACCTGGACAGAGCCTCATCAGTATCCGGAAGGGATCGAGCAGGTGGTCGTCAACGGGAAAGTCGTCATTGATGGAGGAGAACACACCGGCAATTTGCCCGGGAGAGTCCTGAGAAGAAAAGTCACGGCCTGACTTTTGGATGGGTTTGAAAGAAGAATACATCACTGTCGCTGAGAACAGGATTCGATACATTGAAAAGGGAGAGGGGCCTCCGCTCATCCTTCTTCACGGGATGGGGGGCTCGCTGGAGTGGTGGCAGTATAACCTGGATGCATTATCCCAGAAATGTCGCGTCATCGCTTTTGATTTTCCCGGCTTCGGCTATTCATCCCTGCCTGATTTCCGATTCAAGTTAGATTCAGTGCCCGACTTCATGGCGGCTTTGCTGAATGCGTTTCAGCTTACCAGGGCTTCACTCCTCGGAAATTCCATGGGCGGGTTGTTTGCCTTAATCACCGCAGCGAAAATACCGGAAAGGATTGAAAGGCTGATTTTAGTGAACAACGCAGGCTTCGGCCCGAAACTTTCATTTTTGCTCCGTCTGGGCACGGTTTTTCCGTTTGGCGAGCTGGCCTTAACAATACGGAACCGCTATACAGCGAGATTCTTCCTCTCCCGGCTGTTCAATGACCCGAAGAAGATCCCTTATCATTTGATCCCCAAGGTTTTGGAAATTTTTGATCCCTTGCCAATGCGGAAATTCTTTTTGCGTCTCCTGCGTTCAGGAGTGAATTTGAAAGGATTGAGAGAAAAGATCTGGGTTCAGGTCTTGGACAGCACGGCCTCCTTGCCTAAAAAGACCTTGATCGTCTGGGGAGCCGATGATAGGGTGATTCCTGTGTACCAGGCTCAGGTCGGGAAGGAATTGATCAAGAACTCCCGGCTTCATGTCTTTAAAAAATGCGGGCATCTCCCCCAGGTAGAATGGCCGGAGGAATTCAACCGCCTTGTGCTCGAATTCATGGAGTCTTGAGAGTATGAAAAGAGGATTTTTTTATTTTGTGCTCGTGATTTTCCTGAGCCCAGCCTGTCTGCTAGCTTTTCAAAGTGAGATACTCTCGACTCCATCCGGAATAGCCGTGGAACTGTCCTGGAGGACCATCGAGCCCGGAGAGATAATCATCGTAAGGATAGAAGATACGACAAATATAGAAGAAGCGCAGGTTCGTTTTCTAGAGAATAAGTACCGGATGGGAAGGGATGGAGAAAATCACAGGCTTCTGGCTTTCATCGGCCTCGGCCTTGACCTTGAAGCGGGCTTTTATCCTTTAACAGTGCATGTTAAAAAAACATCAGGGAAATGGGAATCTGTTCAGAAACGGATCATCGTCCCTGCCAAAATGTTCCCTTTGAGGAAATTATGGGTCGATGAGAGATTCATCACTCCGCCCCCGGAGTTCCGGGAGAGGATTGAGTGGGAAGCAGAGGTTATGCGAGTCATATATGGTATGTTCACTCCCGAGTGGTTGGGCGAGGGAAATTTTATTTTTCCTGCTACAGGGGAGACCAAGCTCAATTTTGGAGAAAGGCGGCTTTTCAATAATTATCACCGTTCATTGCACAGGGGAGTGGATGTTGACAGCCCTTACGGTTCACCCGTCATCGCTTCTAACTCAGGAAAGGTTGTCCTTGCTCGAAACCTCTATTACGCCGGGAATGCGGTGATCATCGACCATGGGCTCGGAGTCTTCACTTTTTACTGCCATTTTTCCCGAATCAAAGTGAAAAGGGGCGATATTGTCCGGAAAGGGGATGTTATCGGGAGGGTGGGAGCTACCGGGAGAGTGACAGGCCCTCATCTTCACTGGTCAGTGAGAGCCGGCGGGAAGAACGTGGATCCCTTTTCCCTTTTGAGCCTGAGCCTGGAGTGATTTATTCTCTGATTCAACCTCTCATTTCAAGTATTCGGCGAGCCAATCATGAACGGTTTTCCACCAGAGCTCTGCGTTCTGCGGCTTCTGGACAAAGTGGAATTCGTCGGGGAAATAGAGCATCTTGGACGGCACCTTCATCCTCTGGAGAGCTGTGAAGAATTGAAATCCCTGAGTGACAGGCACTCTGAAGTCGTACTGCCCGTGGATGACAAGACAAGGAGTCTTGAAATTCTGGACAAAATAGCTCGGTGACCATTTTTCATACATTTCCCGGCTGGTCCAGGGAGTTCCGTTGAACTCCCATTCCGGAAACCAGAGCTCTTCGGTGGCACCGTGCATGGAACGGAGGTCGTAGACTCCGGCGTGGGAGATGAGGCAGTTGAATCTAGAGGTATGGCCTTCGAGCCAGTTGATCATGTAGCCGCCGTAGGAAGCGCCGGCAGCGGCCAGCCTTTTATTATCGATGAAATCGTATCGAGAGAGGAGGTGATCCAGGCCTTTCATTATATCCACGAAAGGCTTGCCGCCCCAGTCTCCTGTGATGGAATCGGTGAAGCTCTGGCCGTAGCCCGTACTTCCGTGGAAGTTGATCATGGCAGTGACATAGCCGGGAGAAGCGAACATCTGGGCATTCCAGCGGTAATGGAAATTGTCCGACCAGGCGCCCTGGGGACCTCCGTGGATGAGCATGACCAGAGGGTATTTTTTTGACGGGTCAAAAAAGGGTGGCTTGACCAGGAACCCGTGCACTCTCTTGCCTTCCGCACCCTCAAACCAGAATTCTTCGGCGGGATTCATCTCCAGGTTGAGAAGAAGGTCTGTGTTCATTGCTGTCAGCCGGGAAAGTTTTTTAGACTCCAGGTCAAGAGCGAAAACATCGGCCGGATGGTGAAGGGCCTGCTTGAGAAAGACCATTGTCTTTCCGTTAGGAGAAAGGCAGGGAGAACTGAGATAATGACCTTCCAGGATTTTCTCGAATTTCCTGTTCTTGAGTGTAATCCTGCCCAATGAAATCCGGCCTTTCTCCTCAAAGGTGATGTAGACGTGAGCGCTGTCCTGCGACCAGAGAATATCGTCAACCGAGATGTCCAGATTTTCAGTCAGGCTTGTCGTCTTTTGGTTTTTTCTGTCATAGAGGATGAGGCTGTATTTGTCCGCTTCAAACCCGGGCCTGGACATGGCCCTGTAGGCGATGTATTTGCCATCCGGCGAGTAGTGAGGGGAGTTGTCGTTGGCCCTGTTCAAGGTGACCTGCCGGATCGTTCCCCTATCCGAGGGAGTGACAAAGAGGTCGTTATTTGTTCCTAAAGACAATTTCAGTTCTGGGTCGATGTTGCGGACAAAACATATTTCCTGGCCATCGGGAGAGAAGGCATAGTCCTGGCTGCTTCCCAAAGATATCGGCGGTGTATCATAGTCCCCGGGCGTGACATCGACTGCTTGTCCTCCCTTCGAAGAGATGACGAACAGATGGCTTCTTAAGCCGTCCTGCCAGGAATTCCAATGCCGGAAGAGAAGCTGATGGAACATCTTAGCCTTGACCGCGCTTTTCTCCTTCTCCTCGTTTCTTTGCCTGTTGCAGTCATCATCCGGACAATCCGGGTAGACTGAAGAGACAAAGGCGAGATGTTTCCCTGTCGGAGACCAGACAACCCCGCTGGCGCCGGTGGACAGATTGGAAACCTGCCAGGCCTCTCCTCCTGAGGGCGTGATCATCCAGATTTGAGGAGCACCGCCCCTGGTGGAAATGAAAGCGATCCTCTTGCCGTCCGGTGACCAGCGGGGACTGAAGTCTGCTTTGGGGCTTGAGGTCAGCTTCCACGGCTCGCCGCCAGAGACGGGAACAATCCAGAGGTCGCTGTTGCTGGCGTTATTTTCTTTATCCATTTCCGTGACGACAAAGGTGATGAGGTCTCCGTTTGGGGATACCTGGGGATCGCTGACCCGTTTGATCCGGATAAAGTCGTCAAAAGTTATTGGCTTTGTTTCGGCTGAACCGTAAACGACTTGACTCAGGAATGTTAAAAGTAAAAGCGTAGAAACAATAATTGCTGTTTTTCTCATTCTCCCTCCTCCTTTTCATTTAGAGAAATCTTTACTTAACACAATTTTACTCGCAGAGCAACAGGTCAGGCTATGCTGTTTAGAGTGCTCTTTCAGCCAGATTTTCACTCTTCCAAAGCGGTCAGACCTTGAGCGATTTGATGATTTAAAGCCTGAATTCAATCATAAGAAGACAAAGACCGTGATTTTTTGGTCAAGATGGAGCCCAGGGCTGTTTTTTGAATCGCGGTTGACATCATCCGGCTTCATTCCTATAGTATATGCTTAATCCAAAGAGCGTATATGGTTAAAAAGGATAAGAATCAGACGAAAGACCCTCTGGTACAGGCTATAAAAGAAGCCTATAAAGCCGGGCAGGAGGATGAAGCGCTCGAGCCCATAGTGGCCACAGACTCCTCCGGTCAGCCAGTAGGGAGGTTAAGGAAAGGCGATTATGTTGTCTTTTATGATATAAGGGGCGAGAGAGAGATCGAGCTCACCCAGAGCCTGGTAGATAAAGATTTTAGCCACTTTCCTGTAGAAAAAGACCTTGATTTAAACTTTGTGACGATGATCGAGTATGACTCATCGCTCAAGGTCAAGGTCGCTTTCCCCCCGGACGGAAAGATCAAGAACACTCTGGGCGAAATCCTCTCTCAGGCTGGCCTGAATGTGTTGAAGATATCTGAGTCTGAAAAAGCGATCCATGTCGGCTATTTCATGAATGGCAAAAACGAAGATATCTTCCCCGGCGAGAAGAGAATAGTCGTCCCCTCTCCGGAAGGGATATCCTCCTATGGCTCCACTCCGGAAATGAACGCCAGCGGAGTAACCGCAGAAATCTCTTCGAACCTTAGAAATCCTAACTACCGGGTGCTCATCGCCAATTTTGCCAATGTCGATGTGGTCGGGCATATCGAAGCCAAGGAAGCAGTGATCCAGGCTGTCGAGGAGGTTGACCTTCAGTTGGGAAAGGTCGTTGAAGACTGCCGCAAGAATGGTGTGACACTTGTCGTTACCTCTGACCACGGGACAGTAGAGGAGTGGCTTTATCCGGATGGAGCCGTGAACACCGGCCATACCACGAGTCCGGTTCCGTTCATCCTTGCTGATTTCTCTCTGGACGATCCGGAGAGCCTCCGCTTAAAACCGGAAGGGGAGCTGGCTGATGTCGCCCCCACGCTTCTCGACCTTTTAGGGTTGGAAAAGCCTTCAGAGATGACAGGCAGCAGTCTGCTTCTCAACTCATCCCGAAAAGAGGGCAAAGAAAGAAAAATACTCCTTCTTATCCTTGACGGCTGGGGAATGCGGAAAGAAAAAGAGGGAAACCTCATCGCTCAAGCCAGGACTTCCCATTTCGATGAGTTGTGGTCCCGGTTTCCCTGTATCTCACTTCTGGCATCAGGCGAGGCTGTGGGCATGCCCGCCCATACCGTGGGGAATTCAGAAGCCGGGCATCTCCACCTCGGAGCGGGGAGGCGCATATTCCTGGACCGGGTAAAGATCGATAGGGCTGTCGAGGACGGAAGCTTCTCCCAGAATGAATCTTTCCTCTGGGCGATGGAGGGGGCCAAGAGAGACCGGAAAGCGCTTCATCTTCTGGGCATAGTCTCCTTTTACAGTTCCCACGGCACGAATGACCATCTTTTTGCCCTGCTTCGTCTGGCTGAGGAGCGAGGAGTGGAACGCGTTTTCATCCATTCCCTGATCGGCCGAAGAGGGGAGAAGCCCGAGAGCGGAGCGGTCTACGTGGCCAAAGTCCAGGGCATGTGCCGGTCCCTGGCTCTCGGCCATGTGGTGACCGTTATCGGGAGGTTCTGGGCCCTGGACAGGGAGGAGAACTGGGATAGGGTGGAAAAGGCCTACAGGGCCCTGGTGTATGGAGAAGGGACGCCTGGGCTTTACAAGGAAGAGATGAAAAAATGATGAAGTCAGGAAGAAATAAAGTCTTGATTCAGGAAACTTTTTTCCTAAAATAATCGTATCAATATAAAAATGCCTAAGGTAAGATGTGAAAGATGAGCATCGAGGTCAATGATATCCACTTCAACTACGGAAAGATAAAGGCCCTTGATGGGGTCAACCTTGACCTGTCTCAAGGAGCGATAGGCCTTCTCGGACCCAATGGAGCCGGAAAAAGCACTTTGATCCGGATCATGCTCGGTTTCCTCTCTCCGGATAGGGGAGAGGGCCGCATTCTCGGCTACGACATCAAGACCGAGCAGGAAGAGATACGCCGCTATGTGGGCTACATGCCTGAGGATGACTGCTTCATCCCTGAGTTAGATGCGGTATCTTTTACTTCCTACCTCGGCGAATTGTCAGGAATGCCCCGCCAGGAAGCCATGAAACGGGCTCACGAGGCTCTCTATTATGTGGGTCTTGAAGAGAGCCGCTACCGCAAGGTAGAGACCTACTCGGGAGGGATGAAACAGCGGCTCAAGCTGGCCCAGGCAATCGTCCATGACCCCAGGCTCATTTTTCTCGATGAGCCGACAAGCGGGCTGGACCCTCAGGGAAGGACTGAGATCCTGGATTTGATCATGGACATCTCTTCAAAGAAAGACATCCAGGTCTTGATCTCGTCTCATATCCTTCCCGATATCGAGCTGACCTGCAGCTATGTCGTCATCCTCAACAAAGGAAAGCTTGCTGCTCAGGGAGAGATCAGCAAGCTCAAGGAAATAAGGGATCTCTACGAGCTAAAGATCAAAGGGGAAGCGCAGGGATTTCTCCGCAAGCTCGAGGAGATGAAATGCAGGCTGGAGGAGACGGAAGACGGGCTCCTGAAGGTCTACACACCTCCAGGTTATAACAGGCAGGAGTTCTTCAGGATCGCTGCCGAAGAGAATGTTCAGCTGAGGCACTTCGTCAAAAGCCAGTCTTCGCTCGAAGACCTGTTCGCTGATGCGGTGGGAGTGGATTGATGACTATCAAGGAAAAAGGCTACGCTCACTGGGACGGCGAATTTCTAGATAAAAAATTCCCCTGGTGGCCGATCACCCGCTACGGCATCAAACTCACCTTCAGGAAGAAATTCTTTAAGCTGGTTTTCCCGATGAGCCTTCTTCCAGCAGTCGTCTTTCTGGCAGGGATCTATGTGTCGGAGAGGCTGGAAGATTTCAAATTCATGTTCCGGGATTCTGTCCCCTTTCTCCAGATCGACCCGGCCTATTTCAAGACCTACTTAGCGGAAAGTTTCATGATTTTCATCATGCTCATCACCGTCATTTTCTGCGGAGCAGGTCTTATTTCCGATGACCTCAAGCACAATGCTCTTCAGCTTTATTTTTCCCGTCCCCTTAAAAAGAGAGATTATTTCCTGGGGAAGACGGCTGTGATCGTCTTTTTCCTGTTCATCCTCACTCTTGTGCCCGGCCTTATCTTTATCATCATGAAGTTGATCTTTTCCGGGAGCTTTAAATTTTTTCTCTCCTATCCGTGGCTGCCGCTCTCTGTCATCGCCTATTCGGTCTTGGTGACCGCTTTCTTCTCCTTTTACACCCTCTTCATCTCATCTTTGAGCAAGAACAGGAGGTATGTGGCCATCCTGATTTTTGGCATATATGTTTCTTCCGATATATTCCGGGCGATTTTCTATGAGAATTTCCACAACCATTACTTTTCGCTTCTGTCGATAAGTTCCAACATCCAGCAGGTTGGAGCGGCCATCTTCAATCAGAAAACGCCCCATCCTATTCACTGGATTTTGTCTCTCCTGGTTTTGACCGCTATCTGTGTCCTGGCATGGTTTGTCCTGAAAAAAAAGGTCAGAGGAGTGGAGATCGTCAAATGAAGCCGATCATCGAGACCCAGCATCTCTCCAAATGGTACGGGAATGTCCTGGGCTTGAGCGACGTCACGCTGGAGATCGAACCAGGGATCACCGGCATTCTGGGTCCGAACGGCGCAGGAAAATCTACCTTTCTGAAGCTCATCACCGGGCAGATCAAACCCAACATCGGGACCTGTTCTATCAAAGGAAAGAGAATCTGGAACAACTACCCCCTGTTCTCCTTCATTGGGTTCTGTCCTGAACAGGATGCCTTTTTTGACGAGCTGACCGGATGGCAGTTCGTGACCGGCCTTTTGAGGCTTCATCATTATTCTTCTGCAGAAAGAGAAGACAAAGCGCAAAAGGCTCTGGAGATTGTTGAACTGGTCGAGGATAAAGACCGGGTCATAAAATCCTACAGCCGGGGCATGCGCCAGAGGCTGAAATTCGCTCAGGCCATCGCTCATGACCCCGAGATCATCGTTCTTGACGAACCTCTGAACGGCCTGGATCCTCTGGGCAGGCGGAAGATAATCCGCCTCATCAAATCCTATAAAGGGGAAGGAAGAACGATCATGGTCTCCAGCCACGTCCTTCCTGAGATCGAAGCCATGACCAAGAGGATAATCCTCATTCATCAAGGAAAGATCTTTGCCCAGGGGGATATCCACTACATCAGGGATCTGATCGAGACTCACCCTCATATCATCTCGATCAAGTGCAGCGACCCGCGCCGGCTCGCTTCGAACTTCATCCAGGAGGAGTTTGTCTTGAATGTGAAATTCAGTTCCGCAGAAAAAACTCTTCTGGTTGAGACCAATAACAGGGACAAATTCTTCAGCCTTATCCCTTCTCTCTCTGTGAAAAACAACATCGAGGTGGAGGAGATCACCTCACCGGATGATAACCTGCAGGCTGTGTTTGATTATTTGGTAGGGAAGTAGAATGGTTCAAGATAGTAAAGAGAAATTGTCATTTTTTTTGAGTTCTTTGAAAGATGTCTACACGTTTTTCTTTTTCATGGGAAAGAAATCAAAGAAGATGAAAATCTTCTTTCTGATAAGCATTCTTCCTGTGGTGATCGCCCTGATCATCAAGATCAATCAGTTCTTTTCTGACCGGACGCCCATTCAGGGGATCTATATCTTCAACAACATGACGGTCGTGATGTATCTTCAGTTTCTCATCCTCCTCCTCGCTTTATTTTACGGGACATCGGTCTGCTCAGAGGAAGTGGAAGGGAAGACCTTGACCTATTTAACTACCCGGCCGGTGGCTAAGTCAGCCATGCTGATCGGCAAGTATGCGGCCTATACCTCATTGATCATAATCCTGACGACCATCGGCGTGACGCTGTCCTTTTTCATCTTGAATTTGAATGACCTGCTCAATTTTTCTCTGTACAAAATTTTGCTCAGAGATGTGGTGGTGCTGAGTTTGGGGCTTATCTGCTACACATCCTTTTTTACGTTTATCGGCACCATAATGAAGAAGTCGATTCTCTTCGGGCTGATCTTCAGCTTTGGCTGGGAAAATGTGATCCAGTATTTCCCCGGGTCCACTCAGCGCTTTGCCATCGCCCATTATCTGAAGTCTCTGCTTCCAGCTCCGAAAACAGGAAGGTTCTCCTTCCTGATGTTCCGCCTGGAGCCGAGTCCTCCGCTGCTCGCAGTCTTTATGCTCCTTCTGATAACAGGCGTTTTTCTGGGATTGGCCTGCGTGCTGTTTTCCTGGAAAGAATATATCTTTGAAGACTGAAACCTCGACTCGTGAATAATACAGGTTAAGAATAGGCCTTTGGCGAAGAGGACCCCTTGTTAGGATTGAATTTCAGGATTACTTTTTTTCTTCCCCTTTATCCTTCAAGGTGAATTTGTCCATGAAATCATTGAAGAAGTCCTCTGGAAAGCTGGCAAAAATCTTCACGTGGTCCGGAGCTGAGAAGATCTCGATCCTGTCCAGAACCTCGGCGAAGTTGAATTCCTGAATCGTTATCATCGAGCCCATGCTTTTCAGGCTGATCAGGTTATCCGCGATTTCCTGATTTTTGATCGGGTCATCACTCATCAGCTTGATCTCAGCCATGATATTCCTGTCGTCGTAGTCAAAGACGAGGGATACGGCCTTAACAGCTTCGACGTTGCTGACCATAGGTATTTCCTCAGCGAGTTTGGCTGAAGCTTCCGGAGGAATAACCACACCACCCCAGAACAGAGCGCCTTTATCTATACCTTTAAACAGAGTGGAAAACTTTTCATTTTTCAGGACACTCTCTTCCTTTTTCTGCATGACGTTTATCACGGATTTAACCAGGTTGACACTGCCGGCGACTATGTTTGACTTGTCTATAAAGGCAAAGCTATGTTCTTCATC
Organism: Candidatus Aminicenantota bacterium; assembly: GCA_029882525.1. GTDB lineage: Bacteria > Acidobacteriota > Aminicenantia > Aminicenantales > Aminicenantaceae > SOIA01. The sequence continues at coordinate 19,422 of JAOUKO010000020.1, forward strand.
TTTTCCTTTTACGGTTTCTTTCAGTGTATAAAGAGTTAAGCCGTTGTATTCTTCCTCGATGATTTCACTCCCTTCTTCTTCGTTCTTGAATTGAATGAAGGACAGCATGGAGTCCTTCTCGTATTTGAGGTTGACGATTCCAACTGCCCATTCATCCTTATTACCTTCCCCTGCCTTCATGGCTGCGGCAATGAAGTGGATATCGTTTTTCGGGTCGATCCCTGTCATCTCGATGAGCTTTTGGTAATCGGAATACCCCTCAAACTTCTCATCTTGTACCTTTTCATTGAAGAATTCATCCACCTTTTCAATTTGCATCACTCCATTAAAGTTAATGAAGAAGACAACTGCGACATCTTTAGGAATGAGTCGCAGCATCTCTTCGGCTACAGCCGAATCGGTGGCTGGAGCGAATATTCCTTTCTGACAGGATACTAAGGAGAAAAGGGCAAAGATTAAAACAATTGCTGTTGTTGTGGCTTTTTTCATTGTCTTGCCTCCTTTTATTACTTTTTAATAAAGTTCAAATCGTTTGGGACTATAGCAAAAAAAGCATGATCAGGGCAAATAGTTTTTGCCTTTTGTTTATTTTTGGATATCGTGCGTATTGACTGAAAATTCAACAAAATAGATTCCTAGTCGTGTGATGATCCTCTAAGGTTTTATACGATTTTTTTGCCTGATTCGTTCATCTATCAGCATCCCCTTTTATTTCAGGTATCTGTAGAGTTCCCATTGGCTGGCGTAGAGCAGACACCGAATCCAGATCAGAGCAAAAATGAACAGCTGCTGAAGGAAGAAAGCGGCCAGTACTGTCAATACATCTGATTGCGGAATGGTTTCTTTAACCAGGATATAGATCACCGTGACCGCGATGTTCAGGAAAAAAATCAAATAGAAGAGCCCTAAAGTGGAGAAGGGATGTTTGAAAACAAATCTGAAGGCTTTGCCGGTAGCTTTAAGAACGTTGTTTTCATCTTCCAGGACAGCTTTGATCCGGGCATAGTCAAAGACCATCTGGACAAAGAGCAGCAGAAAAAAAGCGATGACGTTCAGAGCGAGCATGAGGAGGAAAGGGATGACTTCGGAGTAGGAATCTGAGGAAATGTCGTCAATGATCGGAAGGATTGCGTTGTGAAGAAAGGCGCCTATGGCAAACAGAAACAGCCAGGAGAACAGCATGAGGGCAAGAAAGCGAAGGAAATGGGAGCCAGCTCCCTGGAGAAACTCTTTCACTGCGAACCTTGGTTCATCCTGGTTGAATGTGGACAGAATTCCCCCCGCGAGAAAGGTATGCAGGATGATGTAGAGAAGACCGAATCCGATGAGAATAGGCGGGGCAGAGAAAAATCGCATCTGAATGAGGCTTTCCAGGTTGGTCAAGATGGCGCCCTTGCCGATGATCGAAGGAGTGAAGGTTGTCTCCAGCCCTTGGGCCTCATCCCTGAATTCCTCCCACCAGATGTAGTCGAAGCTTTCGACCATCCTGTTGCCTGCTTCGCTGGCGCCGAGCGAGTTTTTCAAGGAATTATACATGGGGACGGCGAGGATCAAGGAGAAAAGCAGGTTGATCACGAACAGGAAGAGGACCATTTTTGTCGTTTTTCCCGTGGTCATGAATCCTTTCCCGAAATTGATAAAGATTTTCATTTTTCTCCTCCGTGCTCCTTGTCAGCCACCCAAAATCGTGAAGAACTCCAGAGCATGCTGGAGCCAGCTCAGCCAGTTGGACACCCATTTGAACGGGGCCAGCCTGTTCGGTTTTCTCATCTGGCTGTTATTGGTGCGGTTGATGTCCAGGACCAGTTTGAACTCAGGGTCGACCACAGCTTTTTGAACCCGGGAGGGCTGCTGATAGACGAATCTTTTCCACCTGTACTGGCCATCCCAGGTTTCCCTGACCTCATTCCCGTCCTCAAAGACAACCAGGATTTCCACCGGAAGCTTCACCTCTCCCAGGCGGCGCACGATAACCTCTGATTGGTAGCGGTTCGCTTCGATTTCTCGCTTGATGTATTCTCCGTCAAACCAACCCTCGGGCTTTTTTTCTCTATCGCTGGAGATTTTCCCGATCGCATAATCGAGTTTATCCGAGCCATAGACAAATTGGTCCAGGAACCAGCTCATGTCCCGGCCGGCAAACTCGGAGACGACTGTATAGAAGTCGCGAGGTTGGGGATGCTTGAACCAGTTGCGCTGCGAATACGCTTTTATCATCCTGGCAAAGATATCCTCCCCCATGAATCTTTTCAGTGTTCTCAGCATAAGCTCGGCTTTCGAGTAGGAATTGGCGCCGTAGCTACCTCCCTCCAGGAATTCCCAGGCGAAGCGCTGCAGCACATCCATGTTGTAGGTCTGGCGGTGACTGGATATTCCGTCTGATTCGATCGGGATTTTGACATCCTTGAAAGTTACAGGAATTCCGAAAAAGGACCGGTTATAGAGAGGCTCTTTGTAAGCGGTGTAGTAGACTTCGGTATCCAGAAACGAAGTGAACCCTTCATCCATCCAGGCGTTTTCAAATTCGTTGGTCCCGACCAGCCCGTAAAAGTAGCCGTGCCCGAATTCATGGATGGTCACACCCTCGGGCCTGGGTATGCCTTTCCAGGTGAGAAAATAGGCTCCTCCGGTAAAGAATGTGGGATACTCCATCCCTCCGGAGCGGCTGTTGTAGGCCGGGTCAACACAGGTCGCGGTGGAGTAGGGGTAATCTCCGTAGAAAAGGCTGCTGTATTTGATGGCGTTTTTCACGGCATTCAGGTAACGGTCCTTTAGCCTCTCGTGTTCAGGCTGGAGGAGAAGAGTGATCTCTGTCTGTTTCCCGGGCGCAAACTCATAATTTTCTGTGTATTCGAGGAAACGGGGACTGGCTGTCCAGGCGAAGTCGTGCACGCTGTGCTGGTAGAAATGATGAGTGGCGGTGCCGTCTCTGTTGTCGATCTTTTCTCTGTGTTCTCCGGTTGTCCCGACGACAAAGGTAGAAGGAAGCGTTATCCTGACATTATAGGTCCCGTAATCAGCAAAATACTCACTCGCTGAATGATACTGATGGCAGTTCCATCTTCCGTCCTGGAAGACACCGATTTTGGGAAACCACTGGGCGATGAAGTAGTAATCCTTGTAGACTCCTGTCCTGGAGATGGGACGGGGAACTTTCGATTCGAACTCGATTCTCAGCAGAATGGTTTGACCTGGCCTTACTGCGTTTGGAAGTCTGGCTGAAAAGACAGTCTGGTCGTACAGGTTTTCCACATCCGGATAACGAAATTCTAAAAACGGCATCAGGTCGTATTCCTGGAAGTAGGGATTGGCAACGACCTTGATCGACTCCACCCGGCAGTATCCCCAATCGTCTTTTTTAAACCCGGATACACTCCTCCCTCTTCTTTCCGCTTCTGTAAGAAATGTGCTCATGTTGTTCTGGAAGGCGTTCCAATACAGGTGGAACCAGAGCTCATTCGTGGAATATCCCGTGTCATTCGTCCAGGATAGGATTTCTGTGGCCTTTATCATTTTCGCTTCCGTATCCAGCTTCACATCCATGGTGTAATTGGCAATCTGTTTACAGAAAGTTTCCTGGGAAGCGGCAGGAAGAAGGAATAAAAGGAGAGCAAGGAAAAAGCTGAACGCTTGATATTTTTTAAACAATACAGGCCTCCTTCTTCAATATTTATCTCATATTATTAAAGATGCTTCTTTTTCGCAATATGCGTCACACATATTTTTGAATAACCTTTGTGAATTGGCGATGCCATCGTGTCCAAAAATGAGTTGATTTCTTTTACGAATAGATTTAGCTTTAAGTCCTCGGGAATGAAAGGTCCGATTCATTGACGGACGGAAAAAATATTTGAAAAATGATGGGAGGAGGCCTCAAGCGATGATGGAGAGAAAGGGAGCGAAGAGTTTTTTCCAGCAGCTTGTCCGAAACCGGAGGAGTATCCGCAGGTACCTGGATAAACCGGTTGACAGAGAGAAGATCTTAACCTGTATCGAGGCCGCGCGCCTGGCGCCATCCGCGGATAATGTTCAACCCTGGCGGTTTTTGATCATTGATGACCCGGAATTGAAAGACCGACTCGCCGCAGAGGTTTTTTCCGGAATCTATTCCATTTCGAGGTTCGCTGGAAAAGCCCCGCTTATCATCGTGATTCTGGCCAGACTGGACATCATTGCCAACAGGATCGGGAAACAGATTCAGAACATCCATTATTATCTGATTGATATAGGCATAGCTGGAGAACATCTTGTCCTTCAGGCTCAAGAGCTGGGCCTGGGGACATGCTGGATAGGCTGGTTCAACATTCGCCGGGCGAGAAAAATCCTTAAGATTCCCCGTAAGTATAAGATAGTCTCGATGATGGCTGTGGGCTATTACGAGAAAAGGCCATCCAAGGAGAAGAAGAGGAAGACTCTTGAGGATATCGCCTGGTTCAATAAAATAAAATAAGGGTATCCCCTAAATCTCGACTTTGAAGATTCCTTTAAAGGAGAATCCGAAGATTATGGAGAGAGCGAAATAGACGATGATCCAGTGGATCCTCCAGCCAAAGAGGTTCATCTGCTGAGCAGGATACTCGATTTTTATGGTTTTGACAGGCATCTTTCCAGGGATGGGGGCTTCGCCCGGATTGAATAATTCGTCAATGAAGTTCCGACGGATCTTGATCGAAGAAATTTTGCTGAGCTGTTTTTGAGCGACTGCGACTTTCTTGATCAGTCTTTGCCCGTTAACCATCAGCGTTAACTCATGAATGCCTGGTTCTGTGGCCTGCAGCCGCCAGTTCACCTCATTCTTCCCTTGGATCCGAAGAGGTGGACTCTCGATTTTCAGACCGGGAGGAGCTTCGATCACAAACTGGGTATCGAGGAGGCTCTGGTCCCCATCCAGCTCAGCTTTGAGAATGGCTTTTTGTCCGGGAGTCAATGAGCTGAACCCAAACCAGAGATTAAGCTGGATCAGGATCAGGACGAGCGGGATGATCATCACCAGTAGCGGTTTTGTTGTATAGCCGATGTATTTGAGGTTGTAGCGAAGGATATTCCCTTGAGCCTTGAGGGATATTCCTAGGCTATCTTTGAACAGGCGGATTTCGAGCAGATGCGCCTTTATCTTATTTTTGACGTTCCGTATTCCCTGTTGGTTAGAGGTGAAGCGAAAGACAAAGAGCATCAAGAGAGAGGTCAAAAATGAAATTATGATCATTCCCACCCAGGGGCTCATGCTCCTGAAGGGGATAAAGAGGATTTCAAAGATCTTTCCGAAGATTGAGTTGAAGACCCACATTCTAACCTTGACCTCTTGCCTTCATTTTGGGCTCTCCCTGGGATGGCGTTCTTTAGTAATTATGAAATATAACCCAGGCCCTTGAGTTTTTTCTTGATTTCCTCCTCTGAGTCAGATTCCTCAAGCTTGGCGATTTCTTTCTCCAGACAGTGGGTGATGAATTCTTCAGCCGAAGAGTAGCCCGCCATCTTAGCGTACTTTTTCACTTTCTCCATTAGCTCCTTAGCCAGTTTTATTTTGGCTTTTCCCATTTCTTTCTCCTGCGCTTTAAAATATGGGTTTGCCGATCATCTCCTTGGGTTTTTCTATGCCGAAAACCTGAAGGATCGTCGGTGTCAAGTCATAAAGGGCTGGTGACTCGGCTTTTATTTCCTGATTGACAAGGAGAATCCC
>JAOUKO010000162.1 GCA_029882525.1 Candidatus Aminicenantota bacterium
AGGCCTTTCAACTCGGCCAGGAAAACGAGGAGCTCGCCCACTTTCATCTTGGGGTAAAGCCCTCTGTCTTCGGGAAGGTAACCGATCCTCTCCTTCATCTCCTCGTCCATACTCCGTTCAAGGACCCTGATCGAGCCTTCATCGGGGATGATGATGTTCATCACCATGCGGATCGTGGTCGTCTTTCCCGCGCCGTTTGGCCCCAGAAGTCCGTAGACGGTTCCCTTGGGAATCTTTAAGGATAATTTTTTGACGGCGTAAAAATCGCCGAATCTCTTAGTAATGCTCTCAATCTCCAGCGCATACATGGCATCTTCCTTTAAATTGAAATATAGTCAGCATGGATTATTCATAATACTGCTGATATCCGAAAAAATTGGGGACAGGCCACAACTTTTCCCTTACTATACTCAATCTCTCTCATAAAATCTATATCCGGATATCAGGAAAAGCATCTCCATTTCCGTGATGAGGGAACCATCTGGTCTAATGGTAACGCAGTACATAAGGTTACAATCTCTGTGCGGCATCCAGGTCCGCTCAATAGAGGATGTCAAACGAATGATTGCGTTAATATGAGCTGATAAGTGCGGCGCCGGTTCCTCTCCATCCGGAGCCCATGAAGGAGGGTGGGAGGGTCTTGTCAAGGATGGAGGGGAGCCGGATCTGTAAGAGATACCACCTTCATAATTAACAGTCAACTTGGAGGGGGAACTGACTTCCCCCTTCCAACGCGCGCTTCCGCTTGCTGCCTCCCCTTCTCGGGCGGGGCATCAACCCACGCCCTGCGACCAAGGGGGCATACCCCCTTGGATCCCCCGACGATCGGTTCCCCGCGGCAAGCCGCGGGGCATATCATCCGATCGTCACGGAAATAGAGATTCCAATATATTGAGCGCTCCTGGTCACTCCGGTCATCCATCTTATATACGACTGTAATTTAATAATGTTTTCTGCTATATTTTATTCGAGTCGAAAATCGAGAAGATTTCCTCAATAAAGAGGAGGAAAAATGAGAAGATCAAAATACGTACTGATCATATTTTTGATATTTTTCGTACTTATCCTGGCGACTGTGGTCTCTCTCTTTGTCTATGAGCTGGGAAAGCCTCCGACGGTGAAAGCCCGGTCTTATCTGGAACTCAGGCTCGCCGGGCCTATTCAAGAAAGAGCGGCGCCCGATTTCTTCACGGCCTTTTTCACGGGCACTCAGCCTCTTTCGATGCATGACATCTGGATGAACATCCAGAAAGCCAAGGTGGACAGCCGGATCAGGTGCCTGGTCCTCCAGGTCGGCATGCTCCAGTGTGACTGGGCAAAAATAAACGAGATAAGGGAAGCTGTCCTGGATTTCAGAAAATCAGGGAAAAAAGCCTATATCTACATTGAAGAAGCTCCGGAGTTCGATAAGGAATACTACCTGGCAACCGCCTGCGACCGGATCATCCTCCACCCGCTGGGCTGGTTGGGCATCAACGGCATCGGCGGATACATCCCGTTCTTCAAGAGGGCCCTGGATAAGCTGGGTATCGAAGCCGAGATCGAGCATATCGAAGAATATAAGACAGCTTACAACATGTTCACCGAGGAGGGGTTCACCCCGGCTCACAAGGAGATGATGGAATCCCTTTACAGTGACCTCTACTCCCATTATGTCAAGGGCATCGCTGAGGCGAGAGGAAAAACAGAAGCGGAAATCAGACGACTGATCGACAAAGGTTCTTTCCTCGGCGATCAAGCCCTGGAGGCAGGGCTGGTGGATTACCTTCTCTACTGGGATGAGTTCGAAGACATCCTCAAAGACAAAGGGAGAAAGCTGTACAGGATCTCTGACCAGCAGTATTCCAAGGTCAAGCCAGCCTCCTTGGGTCTATACAGGGGAAAAAAGATAGCCCTCATCTACGGAATGGGACCTATTCATACAGGAGAGGGCACCTACCAGACCATGGGCAGCTCGACCATCGCTCGTTATTTAAGGAGGGCCAGAAAAGACAAAACCGTCGCGGCCGTGGTCTTCAGGGTGGACAGCCCGGGCGGCTCGGCCGTAGGCTCGGACGTGATCTGGAGGGAGGTCTTCCTGACAAAGAAAGAAAAGCCTCTCGTCGTCTCCATGTCCGACATGGCAGGCTCGGGTGGATACTGGGTGTCCATGGCTGCCGATAAAATCGTCGCCCAGCCTCAAACCTTGACCGGCTCTATCGGAGTGATATCCGGAAAATTCAGCATGGCCCGGCTCTATGACAAACTGGGAATCACGGCCGAAAAAATTGCCTACGGCAATAAGGCGGACATGTTCTCGACTCACAGGAAACTCACCCCTGAAGAAAGGGCCCTTCTCAAAAAGGAGATTCTCTGGATCTATGACCGGTTCCTGTCCAAAGTCGCGGAAGGACGGAACCTGAGCAAGGAAGAAGTCGACAGGATCGGAAAAGGAAGGATCTGGACCGGCAGCCAGGCCAAGGAACGCGGCCTGGTGGATGAAATCGGTGGGTTGTCCCGGGCAATCGAGCTGGCAAAAGAGCTGGCGGGCATTCCAGCAGAAGATGGCGTCAGTCTCCTTGTCTTACCCAGAAAGATTTCCTTCTGGGATATCTTTATCGGAAGGCTGGCGACAGCGAATAAATCAAACATTCACCCTGAAATGGAAAAATTGCTTTCCGCTTTCGAGCTCCTCGAAAAAGAAAGGACCCTGGCCATCATGCCTTTCTGGTTCAGTCTGGAATAGACTAATAGGCGTAGGAGGAAGGGCAGATCATCCGGAAATCACAGAAACTGCAGCTGTGCCAGTCCGGACGTGCCCTGTAATCCTGGGCACGGATGCCTGTTTCCGCTTCCTTGATCCTCTCCACAGCTTTCTCCAGCTTGCCTTCTTCTTTTGGCCCATGGCCGATGAGGTCAGACTCCAGAAAATAAAGCTGTGTCTCCAAGAGAGGAGGACTCTGTGTCTTGAGGAAGGAAAGAGCATATAGATCCATCTGAAGGCTGTCCCTGGCTTTTTTATCCGCTTCTTTCTGATCCTTGGCTTCCGTGGCTTTATAGTCAATGATCACCGCGCCGTCTTTCATATAATCCACCCTGTCCCAGCGCCCGATGAACCGGATATCGCCAGACTGCCACTTGAAATTCTTCTCCAGGAAATGAGGGACCCGTCCCGAGTCTTCCTCCCTTCGGTAAAACCGGCGGAGTGCCTTTCGTCCCGCTTTTTTCCTCATCTCTTCATGCTCCCGGCTGAGAAAGCCCTCGTTGATCCAGCGTTCCTCATAGGCTTCTAAAAATTCCTCCTCGGATAATCTTTTCCCCGACATTTTCTTCTGGAGGTAAAAATGGATGGTGTTGTGAAGAACGCGGCCGAATACCAGGTTATGATGAGGGAGGACGGGAATGCGCATCACATGCCTGTATTTATACTTCAGAGGGCAGGTCAGATAATCATCCACCTGGAAGAAGCTCAGAGTCAGCACGCCTTCAACCTTGGCCTCTGACACTGCCCTGGGCAAAGGAGCCGGCTTCTCGTACCTTCTGATCTCCTCCAGGGCCGAGGTCTGGAGAACCTCGTCAGGCACCCTGCCCAGGTCAAAGGCTTCAAGCACAAAGGGGCTGACTTTTTTCAAACGCTTCAACCCGTAATCCCTGGCCCATGTCAGGTACAGGTACTTCTTAGCTCTGGTCATCCCCACATAGAACAGCCTTCGCTCCTCCTGGAGGTAGATCTTCTCCTTCTGCTCCTGCCAGTATGAGGCGCCTTTGGGGACCTTATCCTTCAAAATGGCATCGGGAATGGGAATCTTCTCCTTTCTCTCTCTTCCCGGGAACCTGTCGCTGATCAAACTGACCATGAAGACAACGGCAAACTCCAATCCCTTGGCTTTGTGAACCGTGAGCACGTTGACGGCATCCTCTTCCAATTCCGCTTCGGCTGTGGCGGGATTATCGCCTACCTGCTGGAGCAGGTCCAGATGCCGGGCGAAAGAATAGATGGAATCATTATCGGTCAGCTCCGAGAAATTTTTCACTTTGTCAAAGAAGATACGGATATTCTTTATCTTTAACTCAGCCTGAGAACTCATCTCCTCTACCAGAGACTTGAGATAGCCTGTCCGCTCGATGAACGAATATATGACCCTGCCCGCATTCTGAGAGCCAGCCAGCTTGACGAAATGAAGCAGGTCCCCGAATATCCCCTTGATCTTTGTCTCTGTGGACCTTGAGACCTCGACAGGGCTCTGACTCTCGTAGATCTTCTTGAAGACTTCATGAAGAGGGAGGTTCCTCTTATGGGCATGATTGGAGATAATAGTCATATCGTAAGGGTCAGTTCTGTAGATCTCCGACAAGGCCAGATAAAGCAGACTCCTGCTGTCCTCAAAATCGGTCAAGGATTGGATGAACGAGATGAGTATTTTGACTTCCTCCTGGGAATACAATCCTCTGCTCCCGGAAAACCGGTAGGGAATCTCTTTCATGTTAAGAGCCCGGAGGAAAGCGTCGGCATCTGCATTCCTCCTGACCAGGATGGCGATGTCACCGTGCTTGAAACCCTCGTTGACTTTCTCTTCAATGAGCTTGGCAACGCTGTCCGCTTCCTGTGACAAGGTATCGAAGGGCAGCCTGAAGATGCATTTCCCATCGCTTCTTATGGTGGATTCCAGCTTCTTATTGATCTCCTCTTCAAACTCCAGGCGGTCCGGGTTATTCTTTCTGATCAATTGACTCGCCGAATCTAGGATATCCTGAGTCGAGCGGTAATTGATGTTCAATACGACCTTTTTGTAATCAGGATAGATCTTGCGAAAATTATGGATGTTGCTCAAAGAAGCGCCTCTGAAACGAAATATGCTCTGGTCATCGTCCCCGCAAACGGTCAAGTTTCTGTGTCTGGCTGCCAAAAGCTTCAGGAGTTCGAACTGGATAAAATTCGTATCCTGGAACTCGTCCACCAAAATGTATTTGTACTTCTCCTGAAAGACCTTCAGGATGGATGGTCTCTTCCTGAAAAGCTCAACCACCAGCAGAACCTGGTCCTCGAAATCGATCTTCCCCTCTTTCTTGAGCAACTCCTGGTAATCCGCGTAGACCTTGGAGACCTCCCGATGCTTCCGGGCCTCTTCTTTCTCCGCTTTGCACGAGGCTTTCTTGATCAGCTTCTGGGAATATTTCGAGTATTCATCAGGCTGGATATCCTCTTGTTTGAGCCTCTTAATGGCATTCAGGAGCTCCTGGATGTGCTTGGCCGGATGACTCAGAGGGCGGTAATATTCCAGAGGAAGCTGGAAGAGACGCTCCCTGAAAAAAATGGCCTGTTCCACATCATCCAGAAGCTTGAAATCCGGGGAATACCCCAGTTCAATCCCATAATCCCTGAGCACTCTTTCGCCGAAGGAATTGAATGTGCTGATCTCGACAAAGGAATAACTGTAAGGAATCAGAAGGTCCACCCTCTCTTCCATCTCGTTGGCAGCCTTTTCGGTGAAGGTGACAGCAAGGATCTCTTCAGGCTTGGCAAGCTTGGAAGCGATCAAATAGGAGATGCGGTGGGTGATGACCTTTGTTTTTCCGGTTCCGGCACCGGCGATTATAAGAAAGGGACCCGACCCATGAGCCACAGCTTCTTTCTGGACAGGGTTCAGGGCTTCCAGTAAATGACGCACACTTTCATTCTGGAGTGATCGGGACATATTCTGAATGAAATGAAATGAGCTTTATTTTTCTTTATCGACGATGACGATCTCGTCGGGTTTCATCAACCACAGCTTTTCTCTGGCCTTTTTCTCCACTGCCTTTGGATTCTCCCTCAACTCTTCTATATCTCTCTCCAGCTTGCTCTTTTTCTGCTCGAGACGTTCAACCTTTTCGAGCAGGGCTTTCTGTTTCCGCTGGGCCTGGAAAATCTCAATGAGTCCTTTCTTCCCGAAAAAAGAGGCCAGGAGCAAGACCAGAAAGAAAAAGCCCAAGGCCGCGATGATAATCTTTTTCCGCACAGAAGACGCGGTCTTATCTTTTTTCTCCATCAAGAGATCAACTCCAATCCATGTTTCATGAGATTATCCAATTCTTTCTTTGTCCCGGATTCAGCATAAGACCTTATAAGCGGCTCGGTTCCTGAAAACCTGAGAAGAAGCCAGTCATCATCGGAAAAATCCAATTTTATCCCCTCTATGGTCTCGATTTTAAGGACCTTCCTGCCGCAGAGCTGACTCGGAGGATTATTAATCAGCCTTTTCAGCCTTCTGGCTCTCTCCGCATTCAAGGGAATCGTTCTCTGTCCTCCCACCCTTTTTCCGTACTCACGAAACAGGTCATCGAGGAGCCCGGAGAGGGATTTTCCGGAGGCAGCCATCATCTCCGCCACCAGGAGGCCGGCAAAAATACCGTCCTTTTCCGGCAGATGGTCCTTTATGGCCACGCAGGCGCTCTCTTCGCCTCCGAAAATGATCTTGTCTTTCAAGAAG
>JAOUKO010000163.1 GCA_029882525.1 Candidatus Aminicenantota bacterium
ATTTCTTCTTGGGCTTGGCTACGGGCTCACCTATGACTTTTTTCAGTTCCTCTTTGAGCAGCGGCTGGGGAGCCAGCTGGACCGTGATGGCTCCCTCCTCACCCGGAGGGATGATGACTTCAGGATCGCATTTGAGAGCTCTGTAGGTTTCATTCCTGTTGGCAAAACTGAACCGGAGGTTGACATTATCTACCTTCAGAGGGAAGTCGGAAAAATTCTTGACGTTATGAATGGTGAAGGTTGAATCCTTGTTATTGAAGGCGAAATTCACCTCTTCAAGGGGAGAATGAAAGCTGCCGACAAAATACCGCAGCCCCACTTTTATGGGGATTTCTTTTTCGACCGCAGCGGATTTGATATGCATCCCAGCCGTTAATCCTTCTTTCTCGAGCAGAGGCTTTAACTCAGCCATGATCTCAGGAGTCATGGTGACGTTGATGGGCATTTCTCCTTCCAGTGAGCCGAAGGAAGGAAGCCGGATGTCCTCGATCTCCCAGTCTCCCCATCCTTCCATGTCTATGATCTTCGCCTCATCATACGGGAGAGGCCTCAGCACGGCTCTACTGCCGTATTTTTTTCTCACCGCCTCTTCCAGGATCTTGACATCAGAGGGATTGATATTGGCGCTGAGAAAGAAGGTGGCTTTAATCTTTTTGTCCTGCGTCCAGACTGCGTTGATTTTATAGCTGCCTGCGTCCCTCCCTCGAACCATGTTGATCTCTTTGGGGAGGAAATAGAACACGCCTCGATTCTTATTATCCTTGTAGATGTGTTCGGATAGAGCGATCGGCTCCTCAACTTCCACTGGCTCGAGGTATGTGATATCATGTTTTGGAGGGGGCGCCCCGATTGGCTTGAGCAGCAGGGGCTTCATCTTGACCATCTGGAGCGTGCCGGGCTTGAGCGTGGCTGTCTTTTGGACCTGGGCTCGAGCTTGAGGCGTGGTTTTGACGGTAGTGCTCACTTTTGCGGCGGCCAGCATAGGAGTGGTAACAATGCTGGCTTTCTGCCACACAGCCCAATCCTGAGAAGAGGAATTACCAGCATACACCCTCAGTTCTACTTTCAGCTTTTTGCCTGCATAAGATTTCAGGTCTGCGGATATCTCATCCAGTTTGCCATCATGTTTTGCCTGATGCTGTATTAAGCGCCGTCCTCCTCGGGCCGCAATATCATAGACAGACACTTCAAACGTTACACCATCAGATGCTGTGGCTCCTTTGAGAAACCCGACTTTGGCGGAAAACTTTGCGTTGGCGGGAATATCCACATTGGGATAATACCCGATGATCAATCCTCCGTTTTTCCATTCAGGATGGGTTTGTAAAACACTCAACGGGTATTTCTGCCCGTCCTCCAAAACAGCATTGTTCACATAGCGAACGAAACCCTTCTTGTCATTCTTCCGGTCGTTGAACACCACCTTGGTGCCCGTTGGCACAACATTGATCGGAAGAGGCTGATTCACCCAGGTCGCAGAGCTCGCCTTTTTTATGAAATCGTAGGCTTCATTGCTCGCGACTTGACCCGGAAGATTGACTCCAACGGCCAAGAAAAAAATGCCCATGATGAGAATCACGCCTAATAGTTTGTTAGGCAATACAGAAGTTTTCATTCTTTTCTCCTTTTCTAAGCACTTAAAGGCTTGAAGCGAAAAAGCCATATGCCAATTTTTTCCCTACAGCTAGATGATTCTCTGTAAAAAAACTGGAAGTACTGGAGGTAAATTTTAATATGCCCCTTCCTTGGGAATGACTCGACTTCCACTGATTTTATCCTTGCCGCTGTCTTAATATAAAAATTGTAGTCGAAAATGTCAATGGAAATTGGCGTCGGAGTTCTAAAGCTCATTCTGAAAGCGAGAAAGCTTTGCCGGAAAAAATCAGGCAAAGAAGGCGAGAATTTCCCATAAACCTCTTGAAATAGCCAATCAAGTTATCTAAAACTATACATAGGGAAAATCGAGATTCAATTCTTTAAGGAAATGAACATGAAGACAAAAATAATCAATCGCATTCCTTTGACCGCTCTTCTGGCTGGACTGCTGCTCTTTCCAGCTCAAATCCAGGGAGACTCATTCCCCGAAGAGCTTATCACTCAAGCCAAAGAGTTCGTTGATTTGCTGACTAAGGAAGAATTCGCCAAAGCTGTGGAAAACTTTGACAACGTCATGACCAAAGCCATGCCCAAGGAGAAACTCAAGGAGGTATGGCAGGCAGTGATTCAGCAGGCAGGTCAGCTTAAAAAGCAAAAAGGGACCCGAACAGAAACACTGGCGGAGTATGATATTGTCTATGTCATCTGTGAATTCGAAAAAGGGGCTCTAGATATAAAAGTCGTCTTCAACAGAGAAAAGCAGATCACAGGGCTCTGGTTTGCTCCGGCTCAGAAGAACTATACGTCTCCGGATTATGCCAAGTTGAGCTCCTTCAACGAAAAAGAAGTCGTGGTCGGGAGCGGAGAATGGGCGCTTCCCGGCACTCTAACCCTTCCCCCAGGAAAAAAGACGTGCCCGGCTGTTGTCCTTGTTCACGGTTCAGGGCCGAACGACCGGGACGAAAGCATCGGACCGAATAAGCCCTTCCGGGACCTAGCCTGGGGTCTGGCCTCTCGGGGAATCGCAGTGCTGCGCTACGAAAAAAGGACCAAAGCACACGGTCGAAAGCTGAAAGATTTCAAGGGAAATTTCACCGTTAAAGAAGAAACGGTCGACGATGCCTTGGCTGCGGTGGAACTGCTTCGAGGCCTTAAAGGAATTGAGGCTCAAAAAATATTTGTTCTCGGCCACAGCCTAGGGGGGATGCTCATCCCGAGAATCGGGTTACGCGATCCAGATATTGCCGGATTCATAATCCTGGCCGGAGCCACCAGGTCTGTAGAAGAGGCCATCCTTGAGCAGAGCGGCTACATCATCATGCTTGATGGAAAGACAACTGAGAGTGAAAAAGCCCGGCTTGATGAGATCCAAAAAGCAGTGGAAAAGATAAGGAACTTAAAAGAATCCGATCTCCACTCAGAAAAAGAAAACCTTCTCGGCGCGCCGCCTGAGTACTGGCTGGATCTAAGGGATTATGACCCTCCGGAGACAGCCAAAAGGCTTCGTCAACCGATGCTCATTCTTCAGGGCGGCCGCGACTATCAGGTGACAGAGAAAGACTTCGAAAACTGGAAAAAAAGCCTCTCTTCACGCAGAGACGTAACATTCAAGCTTTATCCTGACCTTAACCATCTTTTTATTGCCGGCAAAGGTAAGCCCGCACCCTCAGAATATTCCAGAGCAGGGCATGTGGACAAACAAGTGATCGATGATATCGCTGCCTGGATCGAGAATAGCTGAAAAAGCCTTTAGTTCTTTTTCCTTAAGTCGACTTTCCTTATCACCTTCTTGACCAGAAAATCCTTTATCTTCGCCACGAGCTCCTGCGGCCAGCTCTTCATCATTCTGTTCAGCATGCTGCTGTTCACGGTTGAAACCTCAATATACTTGTCACTTTCGATCAATGATTCTCTCAGCCCTTCCCACTTGTCCTGATCGTCCCTTCGAGTCGGCGCTGTAAGCTCCTCTTTTAGGGTTACGACAAGCTGCTTATCCGGACCGTCTATGACTTGGATGTTCTCTCTTTCCGCGAATTCGATGGCGGCTTCTGCGATTTTATCCTGTTCTTGCTCGATTTCAAATATCTTCTCCTTCAACTGCTTCTTTTTCTCCTCCAGTTCTGAATAGGCTGCGACCAACTTCACCCCAGAGTCTTTTCTGTATTTGCTTTCCTCCAGTATTTCCACCTTTTTGATATGTTTCCACAGCGGACAGATCTCCTGGAAATCACACCAATCGCAGAGTGCGCTTTTAAAAGGAGGAAACTCCTGGCAGGCTTCGATGGCCTTTATTTTCTCGATGATGAGCTCTTGAACTTCCTCGAGCTGTTTTTGTGTCCGGGAAGATTCGATCTGCTTGTTGAATAAAAGAAAATGCCAGACAAGCTTTGTCTTCACTGCTTCTGGCCATTGACTCATCAGCGCCAGCTGATACAGAGGAAGCTGATAATCGTGGTCAGCCTCCTCCTGGGTCATTAACGAGCCCGAAGTCTTGTAATCATGAATCTCGAATATCTTTGCCTTGTCATTCCAGTCGATGCGGTCGAGTATTCCCACAAACCTGTGTTCTTCTTTATTTTTTTTGAGGTTGAAATAAATTGATTCTTCAGTCTTCACGATTTTTGTCTGGTCGAATGGTTTATATTCGTCATAATATTCAGCAAGACTTTCTTTTCCTTTTTGATGATATCCTTTGGCAGAGAGTTCCTTTTTTACGATCTTGATGGAGTCACTGAAGTCTTTCTTCCATATTTCTTCATACCTTGAGAGAAGCCAGTCTTTCGGTTTTACGATTTTGTTCTTGATAAAATCATAAAACTCATTCAAAGTTTCATGGACTTTTGTCCCCATAAAAGCCTCTATGGTCTCGACTCTCAAAGGGTTTTTATCGATGTATCTGTATTTATACTGGAGCCTGCATTTATCAAAGCTTCCGACCCTGCTGATTGAATAGGTATTACCCATCCAGGTATTCTCCATATCTTTTTTTTGCGTTAGGGCAAGCCATTTGTTTGTCTCTTTATTTTATCTCTCTATAATAAATTAACTGCTTGATCAGGTGAAAATTCTCATGATTTCCGCTGAATATTGATTTTATGATTACTTTCTCAGAGCTATAGTACGCTCTCAGTTTGAAGTCAAACTCGGATATCGTCCTCTTGGACCGGAGGAAAGCTCATGAGCAGGAAAACGAGATTATTTTCTCCGGAGTTTATGATCTGGTGTTTCTTTTTTAAAGGTATTTCTAATCCCTCATGTTTTTTTAGGTGGAAGGGAATGTCTTCCAGGTTAAAAAAAGCCTCCCCTTCCAGTATGAAAAAGAACAGGTTATCCGCCGTTATTCTCAATCTTCCCGTCTATGAGTCTGATCACTCTCTGGGCTCGAGCAGAGATGTTGGGATTATGGGTGATAACAACCAGAGTATGCCCCTGTTTCCAGAGGTCCTGGAATATGGCCAGGATCTCATCTCCGGATTTGGTATCCAGGTTACCGGTAGGCTCGTCTGCCAGAATCAACCGGGGATTATTCGCCAGAGACCGGGCTATGGCCACACGCTGCATCTCACCGCCGGAAAGCTCGCTGGGCTTATGACTGGATCTTCCCTCCAGCCCGACCTTCTCCAGCAGCTCCATCGCCCGTGCTTTTCGAGCCCTGGCTTTCATACCCATAAAGATCATCGGAATCTCGACGTTCTCAAAGGCGGTCGCATACGGGAGGAGATTAAAATTCTGAAAGACAAAACCGATCTTCTTATTCCTGATCTCTGCCAGCTTGTTATGGTTGAATGTCGCCACCCTTTCGCTTTCAAAAAAATACTCGCCCGAACTGGGCACATCCAGGCAGCCTATGATATTCATCAGAGTGGACTTTCCGGAGCCGGAAGGGCCGATCAAGCCGACGAACTCGT
Source organism: Candidatus Aminicenantota bacterium (assembly GCA_029882525.1). GTDB lineage: Bacteria > Acidobacteriota > Aminicenantia > Aminicenantales > Aminicenantaceae > SOIA01. Next base: position 5,505 of record JAOUKO010000163.1, read on the forward strand.
TTTCCTTGATCTCCAGGTCAATGTTTTTTAAAGCATCGACCTGTACAGGGCCTGTTCCGTATGTCTTCTTGACCTTTTCCATTTTTATCATGACCATACTCCTTATTATTCGTACCTCAGGGCTTTCACCGGCTCGGCTGAAGCTGCTTTTCGCGCTGGAAAGATGCCGGCTAGGAATCCAATGATGCTCAAGATGACCGCGGTCAGAATCATAATCTGGAAAGAGATCACCGGATGGGCCAGGATGTCCGCCACCTCTCCCTCCAGAGGAAGAACGCGGAAAACCTCGACTATGATGAAGGAGAATAATACTCCGGCTCCTCCCCCGATAAAAGAGATCATCAGGGCTTCTGAAATGAATTGGAGAAGAATATGCCTTTTCTTGGCACCAATGGCCATTTTGATCCCTATCTCCTTTGTCCTCTTTTTCGCAGAGACATACATGATGTTGGCCACCCCAACTCCGGCGACAATCAGCGTCAAGCCGCCGATGACTCCCATAAAGATTTCCAGCCCCAGAAATATATTCTTCATCAGCTTCTCTTCTTCTACCATATCCCAGATTTCCAGCGCCTGTTTATCAGTCGGGTCGAATTTGTATTTCTGAGAGAGGACCTTATATACTTCGGCCTTAACGGTCTCAGATTGAGATATTTCCTCGGGTCTGTAGATCAATCGGTGAAGATATTTATCCCCGTAGATCGCCTGGAAAGTGGGATAAGGGATGGCGGCTTTATCCACATCCGGACCGTTATACATGCTGTTCTGCATCTTCTCCACCATGACTCCGACCACCAGGAAGGGGACGCTGTTGATCAAAACAGTCTTTCCCACAGCCTCTTCGTCTCCAAAAAGCCTTTTCTTCAGCTCTGTTCCTAAAAAAACAACCCTTTTCTTGTTTTTAACATCCAGCTCATTGA
>JAOUKO010000500.1 GCA_029882525.1 Candidatus Aminicenantota bacterium
ATCGGAGTGCAGAGCAGGCCTGCGGTGATGTCTCCTCCGACATAACTCCCGACCGCAGGGGAGCAGTGGATTCTGGCTTCCGGATGCATTTTCAGTCCCAGATCCCGGGCCAGAGCGGCCGGGACCTGATTCAACGTGGGCACATAGGGCTCTTCCCGGATATAGCGGGGGTCAAGGTTCAGGAAAAGATGGGTCATGGTCGTGTTGCCGGAGAACGAACCGAAACAGATCTCATCGGAAGAGATCCGGGCCGCCGTCACAACTTTTTCAATCAGATTATTGATAGTCAGGATGATGAGCTCGTGAAGCTTTTTCAGCCGTCCCGGCTTCTGGGAATAGACTATCCGGGAGATGACGTCTTCTCCGCAGGTGATTTGCTGATTCAAGCTTGTGGCTGTAGCGGCGATTTTTCCATTCTGAAGATCAACCAGATGCAGAGCCACGGTTGTCGTCCCGATGTCACAGGCCAGGCTAAAAAGCCCTCTATCCTCGGATGGGGGGACAGCATCGATGATCACGGCTCTTCCCTCTGAGAGGGAGATGATGACGTTGATTTTCCCGCTGTCCTTGCGTACAGCCCGGGCCAGTTTCTTCAAGACCGAATATTCACAGCTCATTGTGTATCCGGGGAGCTTTTTTTGAAGCTGACGCTCTATCCTTTTCAGGTCGCTGAAGCTGTCGTCCAAAGTGGCAGGAGGGATTTGAAGGCTGATTTTTTTTACGGCCGGATCCAGTTCATACGTGCCCGATATTTTGTCCCTCTCTTTCCTGAAGAACTTCGAGTCCACGATGCTTTGGATGGACAGCTCGCGGAACTGGGGGAGCTCTACCGAGAGATTACCTCTGACTGTTGTTTGGCAGGACAAGGCGTATCCCTGGGAGGCCAGATGGTCAGGAAGAGCCGCCGCTGGTTTGGAATGGTAGGGGCCGCTCAAGATGCGGACCACACAATCGCCGCAGGTGCCTTTGCCCCCGCAGGTGGCTTTGAGAGGCAGATTAGTCGTCTTCACGGCATCGAGAAGGTTCGAACCCGAAGGAACCTCAACGCTCACCTCAAAAGGAGAGAAGGCCACCTGACATTCTTTTTTCTTCGTCCGGGATTTCTTCTCAGCCATTTTCTTTCTGACTATCATTGGACGTTGTATTTTATAATAATTAAGGCAAAAGTGGTAATTCCTGTTAACAGTGTATGCAAAATATCTTAAGGACGGATTATACAAACTATTCAACCTCATAGATCTAATAAAGAATCATCTGCTATGCACAAGCATCTGCCTATCGCTTCTGTGTTATTTTCGTGAAGGCATGGGCACTGGACGTGTCGATGTGGACGACTCCCAGATCAAAAGCTTCCTTGACAAATGCGGGATTGACCATCGATCCCATGCTGACGACGGGGAGTTTTATCCCGGTCTTTCCCAATTTCCTGTAAACAAAATTTCTTTTGTTTTCCTTTCTTTGAATGAACGAAGTCTCATTTTTTAAAATAATTGGCAAGCAGACTGCCCCGGTTATTCCAGTCATACCGGATCTGATGAAATCCCTCCTGCTCAAGCTTTGTTTTTTCCTGTTCATTTTTTCTTCCATCCTTACAGATTAATTCAATTACTGCCAGT
>JAOUKO010000501.1 GCA_029882525.1 Candidatus Aminicenantota bacterium
AAATTTCTCAACCTTCCCTTGAGGGCCAAGTTCATCCTCTCCTTTCTTGCCGTTATCTGCTTCGGCGGCATCGTCACCATCACCCTGGGGACAAGGCTTGAACACCACACCATCATCGACCTTGCTCAAGCCAAGGTCAGACACGACCTGGCCTCTGCCCGGATGGTCTACGATGAAAAACTCAATCATATCCGGGACTTTGCCCGGTTTAACTCAACGCGGGATGCCATTCAAGAGGCCACAAAAAACCATGATAGAGTCGCCCTTGAGAGATACCTCGGCCGCGCCCGGAAAGAATTCAACCTGGACATCCTGACCCTGACCGATTCCCAAGGAAAAGTGATCCTCAGAGCTGCCCGGCCGGAAACCTGGGGCGATGACCAGTCAACAAATCCCCTGGTCACAGAAGCTCTGAAGGGTGAGATCATAGCCGCCACCCAGATCATTCCGAGGGAAGAACTGCTCAAGGAAGGAGAAGGCCTTGCCGAACGCGCTTATTTAAAATTCATCCCCACTCCCAAAGCTATCCCCCGGGAAGAAGACCATGAAGAAGACGGAATGATGCTCAAGGCAGCCGCTCCGATCCGTGATGGCTATGGAACGATCATCGGCGTGATCTACGGAGGCATCCTTCTCAATCAGAATTATGAGATTGTGGACCGGGTCAAAGAAATTGTCTACAAGGGAGAAAAATACAAGGGAAGAGAGATCGGCACGGCCACTATTTTTCAGAAGGACTTGAGAATCTCGACCAACGTCAAGGATGCCAGCGGCGAACGAGCCATCGGCACCCGGATCTCAAGAGAAGTCCATCAGGCTGTTCTCATCCAGGGAGAATCCTGGATCGACCGAGCCTTTGTGGTCAATGACTGGTATATCACAGCTTACGAACCCATAAAAAACCTCGAGGGGAACATCATCGGGATCCTTTACGTCGGGATGCTCGAGAAGCCCTATATTGACCTGAGGAACAGGGTCATGCTCACCTTCACGGGGATGGCCGCTCTCAGCGTAGTCCTCCTTCTCACCATCCTCTTTTTCATCACCTCCTCCATCATTCATCCCCTGAAGAGCATGGTCTTTGCCACGAATCAAATCGCCCAGGGAGAACTGAACCAAAAGGTCAACATAGATTTTCAGGACGAAATAGGGCAGCTCGCCCATTCCTTCAACCAGATGACGGAGAACCTCAAAAAAGCCAATGAAAAGCTCATCCAATGGGGAAAGACTCTGGAAAAAAGAGTAGAAGAGCGGACAAAAGAGCTCCGGGAGATGCAGGACTCTCTGATACAATCGGAAAAAATGGCCTCTCTCGGAAAGATGTCCGCCGGCGTGGCCCATGAAATCAACAATCCTCTGACTTCCATCCTGATCAATACCCACTTGATGCTGGAGAAGACAGAGAAAACCCATCTCTTCCATGAGTACTTGAGCCTTATCGCCGATGAAACCATCCGCTGCACGAATATCGTCAAAGGACTTCTCGAATTCTCCAGACAGAACCCACCCCAGAAGACGTATACGGATATCAATGAGATCATCAGACAAACCCTCCAGCTTCTCGTGCACCAGGCCGCATTCCACAATATCCGCGTGACCAGAAAGCTGGGCGAAT
>JAOUKO010000309.1 GCA_029882525.1 Candidatus Aminicenantota bacterium
ATCGTCGAGGCTCAATATCCCCGGCCCAGAAAGAGCTCAGGTTAATTCCTTGTTTCGTCCATTCCAGCGTCCGCTTCGCTCGCATCTTCCCTCTCTCAAATCGTTGCGTTCTGCATTCAGGGAGGCATCCTTCCCGGAGAGGGGGCAACTGCCAGAGGATCCATCTTCCTTTTCTGCCGTCATTCAACAGGAATTATCTTTTTCTTTTCTTGGTCTGATTTATCCCTTATAATTCTCTGTTCAAATGGAAGAACACAAGAAGTTTGGTGCCACAGACCTTTTCATGTTTCTGGCTGTGTTAATCTGGGCAGTCAATTTCACGGTCATCAAGGTCGCTCTCCGCGAGTTCTCCCCCCTGGGATTCAACGGGCTCCGGTTGATTTTTTCGGCATTGATCTTGATTATCGTGCTTGCGGTCAGTGGTGAAGGTCTCCATCTCAAAAGGACGGATTTCTGGGGAGCCCTTGGGCTGGGAATAATCGGCCATACAGCTTACCAGTTGCTCTTCATCCACGGATTGAACTGGACGAAGGTTTCCAACACCTCCATCATCATGGCCATGACGCCTGTGTTCGTGGCACTCCTTAGCACCCTGCTGAAACACGAGAGGATTCATTGGGCAGGATGGCTGGGGATCTGGATATCATTCGTCGGGTTTTATATTGTCATCACCATGCAGGGTCAAGACTTCCAGTTCACCTGGGAAAACGTAAGGGGAGATTTGATGATTTTCTTCGGGAATCTTTTCTGGGCATCCTACACGGTTTTTTCTAAACCCTACTTGGAAAGGATATCTCCTCTGAAGTGGACAACTCTCACCCTGGCGTTTGGGACGGCGTTTTACATTCCCTTTGCCGTTAGGGATATGGTGAAGATTCCCTGGACTGAAGTCTCATTTCAAGGCTGGGCTTTCCTTCTCTACTCGGGTATTTTTGCCATCGCTATCTCCTACGTCATCTGGTATTCTTCTGTGAAACGGATCGGGAACAGCAAGACAGCCATTTACGGAAACATCAATGTCGTTTTTTCTGTTTTGATTGCTAATGTTTTTCTCTCGGAAAGGATCAGTTCTTTACAGATAGTCGGCGCCCTGGTTATCTTCGCTGGGGTTTATCTCACTCGTTTTGGATATTTATTTTTTCAAAAAAGGGAAGTGAGATGAAACCTGGAGCAGAAGGGACTATAGGCCAAGCTCGGTCTTTCTTGAGACTCTAGCCTTACTTTGTGCATCTCGGGGAAAAGAAACTTTACGAGCAGAATTTGGTTATTTGAGAAGTATTCTGATAGGAGAGTTGATTCAGGGAGTCTTTTTGAGATGGCGGCGGATATAGTCTTCCGTTAACTCATCTTTATAATTATGCATAAGGATTTTCAATAGTTTTCCATAGACATCTGGATATTTTTCGGATACATCCTGTTTGCAGTCCGGGTCATTTTCCAAGTTGTATAAAGATATGTTTATCCTATTCTCATTCCTTCTGACGAGGGGTGTCAGGATCAATTTCCACTTTCCTGTTTGAACGGCCCTCTGTTTTCTTTTTATCAGTTCTTGGTGAGATTCCTCTTTGACAGTGATGATCCCTCTTTTGTCGAATTCATAAAAGTTTATGCCCTCTTCGATCATCTCCTGAAGAGAGATGCCAATCCCTCCGGGAGCGTCAACAGAGAATCCTGTTTCCATGATAATGGACTTGTCAGGATCAATCTCCTCCTCGTTTCCGGTCAACGCAGGCTCTAAGCTGGTTCCCTCGTTGTTATAGTCTTCTGAATTTAAATCCAACAAATCGAGTATGGTGGGAAAAATATCAACAGTGCTGACCAAGGTATTGACGTCAAAGTGAACTTTTGACTTTGGCCGCTTAAAGGAGAGGAGAATACGATTCTGATCGGACATTTTTAAGTCTGTTCCATGACCCTGAAAAGTCTCTCCATGGTCAGAGAGCACGATTATGATGGAGTTTTCGTATAAGCCTTTCTTCTTTAACGCTGTGATCAATCTCCTTAACTGGTCATCCGCCATCCTGAGGGCGCCGTCGTACTGTTCGAATAAAGGACTTGACAGGTTTTCGTACAGATAGGGATAAGGCGCAGAGGACATGTAAGGCCAGTGAGCTGCACAAAAATGAACGGCCAGAAAGAATTTCTCCCTGGTCTTCAGTAAATTCACAAAAGATGTCAGGTCATCAGTAAAATACCTGTTCTTGTACAGATGATAGACAGCTCGGTTGATGTCCATAAAATTGAATATCTTGTAGCCGAGAGGGCTGTTGAAGAAAACATTGGTCAGGCTGAAATCGTGAAAACTGGCGAGAACAAAATCCTTGACTCCCATTATTGGATGTCTGAGATATTGGTACCCATCCTCTTTGAGGATGTTGCTGAATCTTGCTTCGTCGGTGAAATAGGCAGTGAAATAACCCTGTTTCTTCAGGATATTCGGGAGGGTTTCAGATTCTGTGTTGATGAATTTTCTTTTGATGAGATTATACCTCGCTCCGTTGGTTGCTGGATTTTGCCCTGTCAGTATTGAGAACCAGGAGGGGAATGTTCTGGCAAGTGGCGTGTGGGCATTTTCAAACACGATGTATTCTTTGAGTAGATTGTCCAGAAACGGGGTGGTATCGGGTTCATACCCGTAATATCCGGAATGCTTGGGGTTGAGGGAGTCAAGGCCTACAATTATGACATTCGGCCCTGAATTTTTCTTGGAGTGAAGGGAGTAATACACGTTTTTTACATAGAAATAAGGATTGAAGTTCGCTAAGAAAACAAGCCCGAGAAAAACCCAGATCGGAATTTTCACTTTCGCTTTTGCGCGTTTGAAGGACAGATAAAAGAAACCGATAAAATAAATAATTATAAAGACATAGGCGAAAACCTTGAGAACATGGTAATTATTCCGCCCGACAAATAAAGCACCAAATTTTGTGATGTTAGAAAAGGGGTAATGTACAGCATTATAAAAAAACAGTGATAGGATGAAGTAAACATTGATACCAATGAGCAGATAGGCTTTTAACGGGGAGGAAGGGGTTGATTTCCTCGAGGATATTTCCTGATAAGCCAGCACTACATAAAAGTAATTTATGACGGAAAATATGAGATATATAAGAACAAGCGTCAGAATGTAAAGAACGATGTCGAATTTTAAAAGGCTCATCACCTCGTTTATTTTTGAAAAGAAAGCCGAATTTACTTTTGCTTTTGAATAATTGCTGACAAAGGAGAATATGTTGAAGGAGAATTCCGCGAGAAGGAGGAAAAGGTATATGAAAATCGAATAACAGAGAATTTTTTTGTCTGAAAAATCCTCTTTCATTCCTTTTCTATGGATAATACTTTTCTCTTTTTTAAGAAACATTCAATCTGTATTGTTCATAAAAGCTGTCGATACCTAAAAACTGTCGATACCTTTTTTAAACGGTTATTCTGGCAGAGCCCCTGGGAATAATCAATCGCCTCTGGTGATGATTCTCGGGGTGATTTTAGCTGCGTTTTCTCATCGAAAGGGGTGAAATCAAGCGCCAGGTCCATTCCGCTTG
>JAOUKO010000362.1 GCA_029882525.1 Candidatus Aminicenantota bacterium
GAGCCTGATGTTCTTGAGCCCTTCCTTCGTAGCCTGGTTGAACAGCTTCATTCCCAGAGACATGCTCCATTTTCTGTTGGATTGGGGCTGGAGGACAATGGGTATTTCTTGGTGGAATTTTTTTCTCAGGCGGCGGATCGGTTCGATGTTCAACTCCTTGATCACTATGATCTTCACTTCCTTTGCTTTTTCCCTGTACTCGGGCCGATAATCGTAATTTTCCGGTTTGGGAGAGACAGAGTACCAGTCGACAGGCAGATCTCGGTAGAGAATGCCGTTGGTTTCAACCTGGATCTGGAAGCCTTCTTTTTTGAGCCCTTCGGCCAATTCGGTGAGGTCCTGTAAGAGCGGCTCTCCGCCTGTGAGGCAGACCCAATCAGCCTGAAAACCCTGCCTTATTTTTTTTATCTCTTCCAGCGTCCGAGCCGCAGAATGCGGCTTTCCTCCTTTCCAGGCATATTTCGTGTCACAAAAGGAACAATTCAGGTTGCAGCCTGTGAGACGGATGAAGATGGTGGGTTCGCCTTGCCGGAGGCCTTCACCCTGAACGGAGGGGAATATTTCAGTTATTCTCAGAATAGGTGGCTGAGGCATCTTCGGATTCCCAGACGGTCACTCGTTTCACGGGGAGATGCTTTTTTAATTCATGGAAAAAGTGACGCGCCAGATTCTCTGCCGAGGGATTGAAATCGTAGACCTCGTTGAGATGGGTGTGGTCAGGGAGGATGCTGGACAGCTTTTCCTTGATCTTGGTGAAATCGATCCCGATACCAGCCTTATCGAGTTGGCCCACTTCCACCTCGACCTCGACCTGAAAGGTATGGCCATGGGTTTTCTCACACTTTCCCCGGTATTCTTTTAAATAATGGGCTGCCTGGAACTTGTCCTTGACTTTTAGGGTCCAGCTCATAATCTCCCCTCTTTCTCTAATCTAAGGATGAGAGGGTCTTTTTGCCCGACTTCCTCCCAGGCTTTCCTGCGGAGAATACAGGCAGAGCACTTTTGGCAGGGAACTTCCGCTCCCGCGTAGCAGGAAACGGAATAGGAATAGTCAGCGCCGAGAGAGAGACCTTCTTTGATGATGTCAGACTTTTTCATGTTGACAAAGGGGGCGGTGATCTGGATCCTATCCTGGTCAGGCAAGATTCTCGTGCCTTGATTAACGGCTTCTTCCATTGACTTCACGAACTGTTCGCGAGTGTCGGGGTAATTGGGGGAGTCCATGACATGAAACCCGCAGACGATCTCTTTGATGCCTTCCACTTCAGCCCAGGCTGAAGCCATGGACAGGAATATTCCGTTCCTGAAGGGGACGTAGGTCAGGGGCAGTCCTTCTTCGATCTTGTCCACGTTCACATACTGGGGAAGGGGGAGGTGGGCATCGGTGAGGGCCGATCCTCCGATCTGTTTGAGGTCGACTCGAAGTATTTTTTGAGGAACACGCAGTTTTTGGACGAGCTTTTCCGCCATGAGGATCTCTATGCTGTGGCGTTGCCCGTAGTCAAAAGTCAAGGTGTGCACTTTCTCGCATCGGCCGAGTGCCCAGTAGAGGGCTGTGGTCGAGTCTATTCCGCCGGAAAAGAGAACGAGGCTTTCTTCCATCGTCTGAATACTCAGCCAGATGATAAAAGATAAAGCTGTTTTTTTCAAGCTGCTTGACTTGACAACCCCAGTGGGCAGTGCTATATGTTTCGAGATTCTCGGCTGCTGGATTGAGTTCGATTGGAGTGAAGATGAGTTCAAGCCGGATGAGGATAGGCTACTGATGGAAAACGAAAAAAAGAAGAGTGCCCAGGAAGAGCCCGGGAGAAAAACCCTGGAGCTTCTTTCTTCGGCTGCGAAGGGTGAAGACATAACGGTCAGGGATGACCTCTACGATTTTCCGGGTCTTCTGGATGCTGTGAGGATCTGCCGGAGAGGAGGCTTCCGTTTCCGCTTGATTGACTCGGGAGAGCTCGATCGTTTCCAGCTTGAATGGCTCGCGGAAGCTGGAGCGGACATCTACAGCTCAGATGAGGCAAGGGCGGATCTTCTGGATCTGGAGCTTGTGAATACATCCTGCCGGAGAGGAGGCGCTGTTTTGGCCTATTTCCATCACGGGCCTTTTGAGCCTGAGGGAGATTCCCATCCTTTCGCCTTTTTTTCTCTCCTGGAGATGGGAAGGAACGGGATCTATCTCCATCTCACCAACAGGGAAAGGGAGAGGGATATCAACCGCCTTGGTGAATTGGCTTATGCCTGCCGGAGAGGGAAGAGCTGGCTGGTCTATTACCACCAGGGTGCTTTGGAGGGTTCCTTTGAAGAGCTGGCCAGAAACGGTGTCTGGTTTCATGCGACCGAGAAACTTTTTAAGAAGGCGGAAGAGAGGGCTCTTGTCCTGGACAGGTTGAAAGAGGCCATTTCTGCAGGCTTAAGGTTGGTTCTCCATGTCGAGAAGGGATTGGACTATTCGCTGCTGCGCGATATCATCAAGGCAGGCTCATTCGTTCTTTTTCGATCCACCTTGTTTGATTATCGATCGCCCTTCAAGGCGTTGGAAAGGAAAGCGAAACAGAAGAAGCTGGATTTCAGGTCTTACTATCTTTATCCAGACTTTTTACCCTGAAAATACGGTTATTCCTCTTCCTGGCGGGTGTGAAGGAAAGATCACCGGGGATAAATCAAGAGCAAGACTGTTGAATTTGGCAGCATCTCTATTTCCGTGACAGTGAATTATGGAGATGATATATGTTAAAGCGCCGGTTCTCCTCCATCCAAGCCAAAATCCTTCCCTCCTTCATGGGCTTCGGCTGGAGAGGAACCGGCGCTGCGCTTCTGCATTGGTCGGGTGTTTTCCTTATCTCGGGAATGGAAATACTTA
>JAOUKO010000164.1 GCA_029882525.1 Candidatus Aminicenantota bacterium
GATCACTTGATTAACCCCACATGACACTTATTCGATTTATAGCACAGGAAAAATTCGAAGTCAAAACTCACTCTGACATGGACCATCCAACAAAGCAATGACTCAGAAATAGTCATGAGACATTTCGACCTGCTTATTCGTGTCTTGTAGTGAAAGACAAAAAGGTCTCTTGCCGCTTCCCGGACCTATGTGTATAATATGATTGATTTATACACATAGGAGACCGAAATGAGGACCAATGTGGTGATCGACGATCAACTCATGAAAGATGCTCTCAAGCTTTCCGGATTCCGCACGAAGAAAGATGCCATCGAAGCCGGTTTGAGACTCCTTGTCAAATTCAGCCGACAGGCAAAAGTGAAAAATTTTCGGGGAAAACTGAAATGGTCCGGCGATCTGGACAAAATGCGGACGGACAAATGATCCTGGTTGATTCTTCTGTTTGGATCGGCTACTTCAACGGGAAAATCAATCCTCAAACCGACTGGCTGCATTTTGCTCTCGGGAAGGAAGTCATCATTGTAGGGGATCTTATCCTGGCTGAAGTCCTTCAGGGTTTCAAAAGAGACCGTGACTTTCATAAGGCTAGAGAATTATTATCAAATTTTCAATTTATGGAGATGCTGGGTCAGGAGTTAGCCATAAAGAGTGCAGAAAATTATCGCTTTCTCAGAAAGAAGGGAGTGACTGTCCGCAAAACCATCGATGTCATAATCGGAACATTCTGCATTCACCACAACATATCTCTTTTGCATGATGACCAGGATTTCGATCCTCTTGCAAAGCACCTGAAATTAAAGGTAATACAATGTGGCTGAGAAACCAGGGCCTGCCATAATGAAGTACTTCATGATTAAAACTTAAATTCATCGCCAAGGTATAACCTTATAAAATTGTCCTTCCATTCGTTTTAAAAATTTCAATAGCATTTGCACCCGTGCAATGCGAAGGCCCGATATTTTTTACCCCCAATTCCTTGAATCTCAATGAAATTTCCCTGATCTCATCATCTTTATGGTCTCTGAGATGAAATCCACCGGCAACCAGTATTATGGATTTTTCTCAAGACACCCTTGACATCTTTTCGAACGTGAGTCTACAAGAGGATAAATCCATGTCAAAATGTTTGAAATATTTGTGTCTTATCAGTCTCTTGGCAGTGACCGTTTGCAAGTCGGATCGTTCGGAGGCTTCGGTCGGAAAAGAAAAGCTGCAAGCTTTAATCGAAGAAGCAAGGATCTCCCTCGTCCTGGTTGAAATCCATGATGGGAGCGGAAAAGTCCTTACGAAAGCAAACGGTTTCTTCGTGAGCGAAACAGGAGACATGATAACTGACAGGCCCGAGTATGTCGTTCCCATTCAAGCGGTTGGTAAAACGTTCGATGGAAAAACATATCCGCTGACAACGATTGTCGCCGAAGACGAAGACGCGAAACTGGTTATCGCTACGGTCGGGAACGGCCCCACTCCGAGGCCTCTCAAAATCAGCAGCGATCCTCCAGCTGTCGGCGATAGAGTCCTCGTCATCTGCGGGGATGAAGCATCAGCGGAGGAAAAAGGGAAACCGCTGCGAACTATAACCAACATTCGAGACATTCCAGAATTTGGAAAGACGATTGAGCTGTCCGGGCCGCTGGTCCATAGTCCCGCAAGCCCCATCATTAACCTGGAAGGCGAGCTTGTCGGCGTTGCCACGTCTGTGGTTGGCCTGCCTCTATCCCTGCTCTCCCGAACGCCTTTCGTTGCCATTGTGACCAGCGATAGAATAAGCGGCATGCGGGACCGGCCGATGGATCCTCGCCCGTTCGGGACAGTCCGGGGGGAGGCTGGCGGAACAACCTTCAAACCGGGGCAGCTCGTCACTCCGGTTGAAATCCCCGAGGAGATCGACAAAGAAGAACTCTCTGACATGCGTATCGAAGGCAGAGTCGAACGCGGAGTCGAGGGTGGAGTCGTCGGCGGCGTGCTCGGTGGAGTCGTCGGCGACGTTTTGCGCGAAGAAGCTGGCGATGAGGAAGCGCCGGTTCGGGCGGTCGGGGAGATCAAACCGCCGAAGATAGTCAAACAGGTGGACCCGGTTTATCCGGAGACCGCCCGTCAGGCCCGGGTGGAAGGCATTGTTATCCTCGAAGTGACGACGGACATCTACGGGCGAGTTGCGGAAGTGAAGCTTCTGCGTTCGATAGCGCTACTGGACCAGGCGGCGATCGACGCAGTGAAGCAGTGGGTCTACGAGCCGATGATCATCAATGGAAGGCCCCGGGGAGTCATATTCACCGTCCCGGTGAGATTTCAACTCAAGTAATAGACACCGGAATCCGAGGAAATCTCCGAATCCTCTTTATTAATATCAAGGTTGAGTTGACGTATATTCTTAACTAATATTGATGATTCTCCACCGTCGACAAATAAAATGGCCTTGTTATCAAATTCGATCCAGGCACTAAAACCGCCTGCGAGTATCAAATTCGAATCCGGATCTCCCTGAATATTATTGTAAACTATTTTAATCATGTGCTCAGAAGATTCAGCTGAACAGCTCCAAGAATGATTCACTGGAAAGAGAAACAGTATTAACACACCTGATATTATGTATCTCCTCATGCTCATTTTTTTCTCCTTTTATCCTATTCTTTCCGGCAAAGCCAAGATGGCAAGTTATATAATTGATAATCGGGATTGCTCTTATCTATTATACCAACTGAAATGTTTGATTCCCAATGGATTGAATGACGGCAGTTGAGATGTCAAAAGCAGCGGCAAGGGTTTGAGATTTTATTCTTCTTCCGATTCCTGACTAAGCATACGAAGCAGCTCTTTTATTTCTTCGTCCTCAATTCTCTTCTGTCGCAGGTGTTGAATTATTCCATCATAAAAGTCTCTCTTCATCGGGATGACTGCCTTTTTCCTTTCGTAATACATCACATATTCTTCCCAATATTTTTTTTGCTTTTTCTCTATGGGCGGATATAACTTCATCAATTCCTTATACTTCTCTTTTAAGGTATTTTGTAAGGACACAATTTCCTCTAACAACTCCTTAAGATGCTTTTCATCCTTCTCAATTTCCTGTTTTAATTCCTCTAACGCCTTTGGTATTTTTCTTGCGCTCATGTCGAAATTATTATATCGAATACTGAGTAAAAGATAAAACCTCATATAAACGCATATAGCAGACCTCATATACAGCCTGCTGTGAGGTTTAAGGATGCAGGCGCGATATAAGGCTTCATTGGAGATATGTTTGAAGTTGAAGAAGTTTCTTAAAAAAATAGCTGCAGCAAATTTAATACTCAAACTCTATATAATTTCTATATTCGTTTAAAAAGTGTTCAATAATTTCCTCTTTTGAAATATCAGAGATATCATAGTTCTGACGACCTTTCCTTAATAATCCCTCGACTCTTAATCTCCTACTACTTGCCCACTCTGTATAATGAATTACCGGACGAGGAAATACATGAACTGGAGATATCATCACTTCTATCGAATAATCAAGCTCTTCCTCACCCTCGAAATTTACAATAATCGATGCAAAATCTCTTCTTTCGGTATATACCTCTACATCTCTTCCGTGCCTCTTTAATTCAGACTTAAGCTCCTCAAAAGCGGGATTTACAATCGTTGAATAAAATTTCTCAATTCTCAATTTTTCTTGACTATGCTTTACTTCTTTCTCCCTTTTAGATCCTTTTTGTTTTTCAAAAAAGTTTGCTAAATTTTTTTTCCAATTTTTCATTTGCTTCCTCCCTGCTGAATCGCTCTAAGGTTTTTTTATATGAAGCTATTTCTGGCTTTGTGAGATTAAGTGCGACTTCCTCTTTAAGTTCTTTATCGGGCACTCTGTAGACCTTTCCCCTGCCGCCTTTTCCCAGTACTTCAATAATCTGGTATCTTCCAGCAAATGTTGAGCCTGTGGTTAATTCTTCTTTTGCTGTTTCAAGGTTTTCAGTGACAGAGACCTCTTGGGAAGGAAGCAGAGTGGCGCACTTTCCGCAGTAAAGAGTATCGTCGGGATTATCGAAATGACACTTGGGACACTTTATCCCCATTGTTCCCTCGGCTTACTCTGCAAAAGGATATCAAATATATCCTGAAAGAGTCAAATTGATAATATTCTTTGACTTGGTGCCATGAATAAAGCGGGCTGGATGACAATGCCATTTGAAAATAATTCTGGCTTGTTAATCGATAAATATGCATTCAATGGATTTTAAGCTTATAGAGAAGATCAGATTTTTTTCTCCAACAAGAACTTTCGAAATAATAATGTACGCGAATTGAGGCAAGGATGGCTTCACTTAGGTTTGCGGAGCCTGCTGGTGAATGATGGCGGCGGTATCGGTAGCCGTAAAGGATGTAACCGTTTCTGTTACGCTGGTGCTGACAGGACTTATGGTTGTAACTGTAACGGTGGCTGAGGTATCTGTCACAGTAGCTGTTGTCGGGCTCTCCGCCGCGCCGCTTGCCGGGTCGAAGTCTATGGAGCCGTCAGAGGCCAATTTCAGCACCCAGAAATCACTCTGACCCGCCCCAAAGGCGTAGGAAGTCCCGGCTACCGCGAACCCTTCGTCGTCCGTCTGCTGGACGCGATAGGAATAGTCAGGCTGTGCTCCTCCGTATCTCTTCTGCCAGTAAGCCGATCCATCCGAATTGAGCTTCAATACCCAGACATCACCATTACCCGCCCCGAAGGACTTGGTGTAGCCAGCCACAATGTAGCCGCCGTCGCTTGTCTGCTGGATTATACGTTCGCCCCAGCTTCCTGATTCACCATAGGATTTCTCCCAGTCCACAGTACCTTCAGAATCGAGCTTCACCACCCAAAGACCTCCAAACGAGACTGAATGCCCTGTCGTTATGAACCCTCCGCCGCTCGTGTGCCAGATCGACTGAGCCCGCTCGGTATCTGTCCCGCCGTAGGTTTTTGCCCAGGGAGTGGTGGCTGAAGCAATGTTGGTGTAGCTGGAGTAATCGCTGTGGATAAAGGCACACACCCTGTACCAGTACGTTGTTCCCCCGCTTACTGTTGCGTCGGAGTACGTCGTTGCGTTTGCGGATGTGGAGCCCAGCGAAGAAAAGGTCGTTCCGTCTGTGCTTCTCTCCACATGAAACCCATGTTCAATAAAACAGTGATCCTCCCAGGAGATCACTATCTCGGAGGAGGAATTGATGGCCGCCATGAGGTCGGTGGGAGGTGCTATATAAGGGCTATGTTCATCCTCTTCATCCGCGCCGCCCCCACAGGCGGAAAACCCAATGACCAGTAAAAAAATAAGGGAAAGACAGAAGGCCTGGTTTCTTTTATTGTGTTTCATTCTTTACTCCTCATATATATGAATTGGCAAAGACATATAAACTGGCAAAGCCCGCGCTTTTCCGGAAATGGATGCCAAATATTGAGCTTATTCCTTTTACTTATTGCCGAAATAAAATTATCACAGGCGGAATAAAAAAATTAATATGGGCACTAGCGGTTACAAAATGATACAAATTGTGCAAAAAGCATCTGAATATCCCCCGGGATAATTTTGGCCTGTTTATTGCGGCTTAAACCATTGAGAAGAAAAAACTGTTGAAAAAACAATTGAAAATGGTTTATAAAGGATAGAATCCGTTGATGCACTTCTTAAAAATACTTTTTCAACCGGAGGTCCTTCACAGCCTCCGGAGGAGGTGCATCACATCATCATGTTATCTAATAACTTAGAGAGGAGGATAAAATGAAAAAATGGTTCTGCTTGTATTGCTTTCTTTTTCTGGCTTTTTTTCCCTTAGCCTCAGAAGGGGCAGAGGAGAAACCGGACGAATACACCCTCAAGGGAAAGACAGCCATCCTTTTCAATTTCAACGGCCTGAATCCTTCCCCTTATGAGGGCGGGATTGGAATCAAAAAGGGGATCTCAAAATCGACAGCGCTCATCGTCAGCCTGCAGTTCAGCTATTATAAAGATAAAGAAGAAGTCACGAACGAATTGTCCGGATTTGAATACAGGAATTCAAGTATGGGAATCATGTTCGGGTTCGAAAACCATTTTGGCCAGATCAAGAGCATTTCTCCCTACTGGGGATTGAGCCTGCTCTTCGGACAGGAGAAATATTATTCTAAATATACGGATCCGCTCGATTTGGGCGATTACTACAGTATCACTGAACAGCGCGCGCTCTTTCTCAATCCCATGCTCTTATTGGGGTTTGAAATTAAGATCATCGATAATGTCCACCTGGCCGGCCAGTACGCCTTAGGCTTCGAATATGCTTTCGGTACCTATGAAAGGGAAACTCCTACTTTCAGCGCTAAGCAAGACTTGAAAGCAACGATTGCGGGCGTGGACACATCTTCGCTGATCCTGACCATATATTTTTGATAACCGGCCGCCTGGAATCTCTGTTTTTTGGGGACGCTGCGCAA
>JAOUKO010000502.1 GCA_029882525.1 Candidatus Aminicenantota bacterium
CAGAGAACGGTGTTGTGTTTTTCAGGACAAATATGCGACCATAAGGGGCCTGAGGTCGATGATAGCCTGTCTCCATGAAGTCTCGACAAGCAAGGAGTTCCTGAGCCATCGGATAAATTGAAAGGACCTCTGAACGGCTTTATAGGGTTGGGTAACAAGAGGATTCTCTTTCCTTCCGGCCTTTTGGATCGTCTTGCGATCCGCTTCGATTCTTTGCTTTCTCTTCTTTTCGATTTTGGTATCCGAGATGCCTTCCTCCAGTTCGATTTTCCGTTCCAGCAGCAAGGTGAGGTTGTGAGTTAACGCCATGAATTTGGCTTGGGCGCATTTAGCGTTCGGTGATTTTGCCCATGCCCTGTTTTCCATTAGTTTATTCTTGAATTGATCAAATACTTTTTCAATGTCCCATCTCTTTTTGTATATGAAAGCAATCAATCCTGGAGGCAGCGTCATTTCGTTGGTTAAGAATACGAACGTCCTGCCAGTGGCCGGTTCGACGTAGACAATCTTGCGCAGGATATCACCGCTGTTCGTTTCTCCCAATTGGTCCGACACGATGCCGACATTGCGCGGATCCTCTCGATCAAATACACGCTCATCGCAGATCAGCAAACGGATTTTATCTTTCATCCGGGTTATGACGTAAATCCCTTTTGACTGCTTCCATCTCTTCCACTGGGCAAATTCATAGATGGCCGGATCGTAGGCGAGAATGACCTTTCGCCCATTCACTTCTCCCATCCGCAGAACATTTCCCTCCAACCGTTTCAAAGCCGTAATGTCATGCTCCCGTTTGTTTTTGGGCCGGCCCACATCCAAATGGTTCATGGTTTGAGTTCGAAGATTCATGCCAAAGAAATGGCCAACCGGATGACGCTTGCCGCCAATCGCTTCCTCATGGGCAGAACACCCATGGAAATGACCATCCGCGGCGTAGATGGCAAAACCATCGAGTTCGGAATGTTTTGAAAAGGGATCATCTGAATTCGGGGCGTTTTCATCGGCTTCTGAGCGAACGAGGGTAGCGATGTTTCCAAGAAGCCCCAGTCGCCTATGGCTTTTCAAGCTGGTGAAGAAACGACTCACCGTGACTGACAGCTTCAGAATCGCTATGGCTTTTTGAATCCAATCTCGTCCACTGCGCACGTCATTCAAGCATCGCCCAATCCCGACCTTCAGAAAATGATCGTCCGTAAATTCGGGACATTCCCTCCTCCATCTTGTCTTTTCAAGAGCCCGAAACATCGGACTGTAGAATTCCTTACCAATAGTGGCCACTTCCGCTTTTTCCTGATTCATCTTGCCTCCTTTTAATTTTGTATTGACAACGAGATACGTCCTTACAAAAGGTAGCACAAAACTTCGAAAATTAAAGTTGTAATAGATTATAAATAAACATCTTATGACGAAAAATTTTTTGATCCCCAGGCCTTCTTGAATTCGCCATACGGCAGTTCTAGCTGCATCTGACGGCCAAAGCCAGAGGGCCGTGGATAGATGTACAGGCGATTTTTTTTAGACTCTCACAACTCAACCAAAGCATCTTTAAGCACAGCGTGTGAGGAGATTTTATTATGTAAAACACAACACCGTTCGGTTTGACTAGAAACAGGG
>JAOUKO010000021.1 GCA_029882525.1 Candidatus Aminicenantota bacterium
TTTGTTTTAACCGCGGCCAGATATTCCCTTTTCACCAGCCTGAAAGTTCTACGCATCGGTCTCCTCCTTGGCTTCCGGCCCGGCAATCCTGAGGAAAATATCGTACAATGTCGGTTTGGCCAGCTCAAAACTGTAAACACGCGTCCGGGACATGATCTGAGAGAGGATCTTCTGATGATCATTGTCCGGGGCGATACGCAATTCCTGGAGCTGCCCGAAATCCGTGATCTTTTCCACACCGTCCAGGCTCTGAAGTGCGGAAGCTCCGCCTTCAGTGCGAACCCGCAGTGTATCGCTCCCGTATTTATCCTGGATCGAGACCAGGGTTCCGTCCAGGACCTTTTTCCCCTTGAATATCATGAAAATAAAATCGCACATCTTCTCAGCGACATTCATATCATGGGTGCTGAAAATCACCGTAGCTCCTTGAGACCGAAGGTCGAGCACGGCGTCCTTAATCGCTTCGACGTTGACCGGGTCCAGCCCGGTAAACGGCTCATCCAGGATGATCAGCTCGGGTTGTGAAACGATAGTCGAAATAAATTGGACCTTCTGTCCCATCCCCTTGCTGAGCGTTTCGATCTTTTTGTCGGCCCAGTCGCTCAGGTCCAGCCTGTCGAGCCAGTAGTCCACTTCCTTATTCACTTTCCGGCCGCTCTTCAGCTCTCCGTAAAACCGGAGAAGATCCCTCACTTTCATTTTCTTGTACATCCCACGCTCTTCAGGCAGATACCCGATGCGCTCGCTGGTGGATCCGTGCATCTCTTCTCCGAATATGCGGATTCGTCCGGAATCGGGATAAAAGATGTTCATGATCATCCGCAAAGTCGTGGTCTTTCCGGACCCGTTGGGGCCGATAAACCCATAAATGCTTCCTTTTGGGACATTCAGGAATAAATCGTCCACCGCCTTCAGGCGGCCGAAAGTTTTAGTGATGTTCTCGATCTCAACCACATTCATTTTATTCTCCAAAAAGAAATACTTTAAACCGCTGCGGATTATTCAGTCAATAGGAATTTTGTCCTATTTTTCCAAATTCCCTTTATTTTAAAACAATCTCTGCGACATGTTTTCATCACTATTGACATTCTTCTCTCTCCAAAATATCCTGGAAGGTCAAATTTTATAATCCCCGAATAAGTGAACACAGCCGGGATGAATGAAAAAATACTGGCTTTCTCAACAAGGGAAAAAAGAACGACACTGGTCTAAGGGAGGAAAAATGGGTAATAAAACACGAATTGGCCGCAGGAATTTTTTGAAGAATTCCGTTCTCGGAATGATCGGCGCCGGCGTGGTCTCTAAGGGCGCATGGGCGAAAGAAAGGGAAGGCAATGGGACTTTCCAGGAGACTGCGGATAAAACGACCCCGAAGATCAAAGATTACCGCATCCTCGGCCGGACCGGATTCAAGGTCTCTGACCTAGCCACCGGCTCGATTCAAGAGGAAGGCCTGATCGCAGCCATGCTGGATGCTGGCGTGAACTACATCGATACAGCAGAGAGCTACCCTGGTCACCACAGGATGATCGGCAATGTGATCAAGGGGCGTGACCGCAAGTCGATCTTCATCACCTCCAAAATGCTGATGGAGGAGGGAGACACCTCGAAAGAAGGGTTGATCAAACGCGTCCGAAAAGCGCTTGAAGACATGGGCACGGAATACATCGACTGCATGATGATGCACATGCCGGAAAAGGTCGAATTTTTGAAGCACGAGCGTTTCCATGCCGCCATGCAGGAGCTTAAAACAGAGGGCCGGGTACGGTTCGTGGGCATTTCCAACCACGGCTCGTTCTGGTTCAGAGACCCAGAAGAGACGATGGAAAAAGTGCTCCTGGCCGCGGCTGAAGACGGCCGTTTCGATGTCTTTCTCATGGCCTACAATTTCCTCCAGATGGACCAGGCAGAGCGTGTACTTGAGGTCTGCAAAGAGAAAAAAATCGGCACATCCCTGATGAAAAGCACACCCGTGGCCAAGTACTACATCCTCAAGACACGGGTCGAACAGCTGGAAAAAGAAGGGAAGGACATCCACCCTCTCTACAAGATGGGTTTGACGCGTTTTAAGGATAAGGCTGACAGAGCGGAACAATTTATCCAGAAGTATGACCTCAAGAATCCAGAGGAGATCAGGGAAGCGGCTATCCGCTTTGTGCTCAGCAATCCCAACGTCAACACGGTCTGCTGCACTCTAAAGACCTATGATGAGATGGAGCGGATTCTCCGCTTATCCGGAACGAAGCTCAGCATCAAAGATAAGGCGAAATTGGCGGCATATGAGGCAGGCTGCGGCGAACTTTACTGCCGTCATGCCTGCGGTGTGTGCGAGCCTCGCTGTCCACACGGCGTTCCGGTGAACACCATCATGCGCTACAACCACTACTTCATGGCGCAGGGGCTGGAGAAGGAAGCCATGCTGAAGTATGCTGATATCCCCGGAGCCAAAGCTGACGTCTGCGCTGAATGTCCGGGACACTGCGAAGCCGCCTGTCCCTACGGAGTTCCCATCCAGGGCATGCTCATCCTGGCCCACGACCAACTTTCGCTCGCTTAACAGAATTGGGGTCGCATCTTAACATTTGACATTTCTCTATACAGATAGAATCAAGGGGGAGAACTTCTCACATTAAAGATTTCTATTATTCTTTGATGGAAAATTGCCTCTTTCTTCAGAAATATTGAATCCTATAAAAAATGAGAAAATGGGGAATGTGGAGATACCCCGCCTCTTTTCCGATTCTATTTTATTTCATTCTTGCAAGGATTTGCTGGAACTTTCGGCGGATGGCCACTATCTCTTTATCCTGGCTGTCGCCAATCGGAGATTTTTCAAGAGGATCCGCCTGCAAGTCGAACAGCCTCCCGTCACCATAGAGCTTCCATCTCTTGTCCCGGACAAAGCGGCACGGCTTCCAGATGCTCCAGCGGGGGTCATAGTGACAGAATATCCATTCTCTGGGCGTCCCTTGTTCGCCTTTTATCTGCGGCAGGAAGCTCCTGCCGTCAACAGTCAGGTTCCCGGGGATTTCAGCCCTGGCAATCCGGGCAAGTGTCGGGAAAAAATCACTGAAATCTATCAAATCATCACATACCTTGCCTGGAGGCGAAGTCCCGAGCCAATTGACGATAAAAGGAACATGGGTCCCCGCATCGGTGGGAGTCCCCTTCCCTCCGTGCACTGCCCGGTCTCGCAAATTTGACTCGATTGCCAGGTTCATCCCGTTATCACCGGAGAATAGAATCACTGTATTTTCCCGAATCCCGAGCTCATCCACTTTCCGGACGATCTTCCCGATTATTTTATCCATGTAGGCGACCATATCTGCGAAATATTTCAGACCGATCTTATTCCTGTTTTCCGCTGTGACCGAATCAGGCGTGGGGACAAAAGGGTCGTGAGTGAGCGCCATCGGATAGTACATAAAGAATGGCTCATTCTTTTTCCGCTCCATGAACCCTTGAATGTAATCCAGGAACACATCAGGGCCGTATTTCCCTTTTAAGTCATCCCGCATTTTACCGTTTTCCTGTATTAAAGGGTCCCAGTAGCGTGAGCCGAGCCGGTCCACCTGCCACAGGCAGTGTTCATCGAACCCGGCTTTATCGGGGTACGTACCGATACCTTTGTTACGGGCTGCCAACTGCCATTTCCCGACAACGCAGGTGGCGTATCCGGCTTTCTTGAGCAAATGACCGAAGGTTGTCTCTTCAGGATGGAGGGCTCCGAACTCCGTGTAGTTTCGGAAATTGTACTGGCCGGTCATGATCTGGACCCGTGAAGGCGTGCAGAGCGGCTGGGAATAGCAGTGGGTGAAACGGACGCCTGTGCCGGCCAACTTATCCAGATGCGGCGTTTTATAAGAGAGGCTGCCGTTGCAGCTTAAACCTTCATAGCCAAGGTCATCGGCCATGATGAAAATGATATTTGGCTTTCGTCTCTGGATTCTTTTTTGAAAAGGAAAAGACGGCAGAGCCAGTGACAGCGCTCCCCATCCGGTTGCCTTTAAAAATCGCCGCCGGGTAAATTTGGAGGAATTCATCATCTTGCCTTCTCATATAAGCATAATCTTTCTTGACAAAAATTCAACACAGAAAATGAACTGATATAAAGGCATTCAATAAAATCTCATTGCGGGAGAAACGAAGCAATCTCCTAAAATAAATGCATTTTTTCCCTAAGGGATTGCCACAATGCGCCCACAATGACACCAAAGGAAAGAGATTGCCACGCCCTTCAGGCTCGCAATGACAGAGGAGGTCATCTCCAAATCAAGATCAGAGATAAACCAGGCTCTTGGAATGAAATGAATTTGAAAGCGGTAGGCGCTGGGCGCTATCTCAGAATCTTCTCGCCCTCACCCGGAAATCGATGTTGTCCTTGACCCACTTCCACAATTTCTCCTGCTGAGCAAGTTCTACACTGGGCTCCATCTGGGCCCGCCACCCCACCATAACTTCACCGGCAACTGTCCAGATACGGACTCGCCTCGAATGGACATCTTCTCGCCAGTGCTGGGCGACTTTGGGCTCCAGATAAGTGAGGCGAACAGTGACTCTCCGGGACAGGTATTCCAGTGGGTCCAGTTTGATCTTTTCGTAAGCGCCTTCATCCTCGCGAGTTCCCAGGGCTGGGACTCCGTCAGTCACGATGACGATGGAGATTGGCGCCAGAGTGAGGTTCCTGTCCTTGGTGAGTCGGGCAATTTCCTCGAAGAAGGCGTTGAAGTCTGTAATGATGTCTTCCGGGGGAAACCACTTGCGTAGTTCCTCTTCGATCTGGGCAATATTCTTTTCCTCGAGGTCATGAATGGGATGAAAGGCTTTTGGTTCATCCGCGTTTGTGCCTCCTATGGAGCCCACGAACAGTGCCCGCAGCTTATTCAATCCGCCCAGTTCATTGAGGTGGCCGTAGATGTAATGAGACAGGAAAGCAATAGCGTCATTGTAATAGCCGGTACCGCGGAATGAGCCGCTCACATCCACTCCGACAAACAGGACCAACCTTGGTTTTTGCTGACCGGTCGGAGCAGTGCACGCCGTGCAGGCTATCAGGACAAAGACGATCGCGGCTATCCAGGCCGAACGCTTACAACATTTCTGCATCAGATTCATCTCCTTTCTCAGGGGCCAGATGCCGCTTAAACAAGATCTCCCGTGTATCCATCACATCCTTCAGCGCTTTGAACGGGAGGTTGAAGACCGGCCGTGCAGTCAACAAGATCATACAGAAGTTCAGGATTGCCGCTAATACTTGGAGGATGGGCAGGGTAAGGAACTCTAAAAGCTCATTGAATTTCCGATGGAGCCAATCGATCTCATTCTTGAAATCCTGAAGCGGCGTCTGCCACCATCTGGATAACTCTGCGGCTTCCGGAGCAGCTTCTCTCGCTCCTCCTGCCGCCTGTTCAACAGGCCGGCGGGAGATCAAAGCCAGGAGCGGCGGTGTGCCGTACTGCGCGAAAAGGAACCAGGTCATGCCTCGGATGGCAATCCATCCGAAACTCGCCACGGAAAGCGTGAAGAAGATCCCGACTCGCATTCCTGTCTGCTGGACGACCCAGGGTGTGATCGCATCAACCAGCTCACGGTAGAGGAACATCACCTCAAACCCCATCACGATCAGCTCGATGATAACCATCTGGACGATCAGCTTGACTTTCTTTGTCCGGATGGCCTCTGCCAGGGCCTGGAGTGCGGCAAAACTGCCCATGATCAGGATAAGGAGGAACACATACAGCAGCGGCATGGTGAACGGCGAGACCTGCTCTGTTCCGACGATATCCATCAGCACTTCTGAGATCGTCGGCATCAGGACAAAGGTAAAGATACCTGACTCAAGCATGCACCAGAAAACGAGGATCAGGAAGGCTATCCAGGGAACTCCGGGACGGAAGAAGCTCTTGGTCATCCGGCCGGTCATCGCGAACGGAGCAGCCAGGATATTTTTGAGAGCAACGACCACGAATTTAACAGCGAGCCGCAATACGGAGAATATCCAGCCCAGCACGACAATCACCAGCCGAAACAGGCCGACCCAGAACAGCCAAACCGCCCGGGCTGCATCCCACCAGGCAAGGAGAAGGGTGGACACAAAGTTTACCCTTCTTGACCGGAACGGCAGGGTGTAGATGGAAAGCTGGGTGCACCAGACGGCTCCCAGCAAAAGAAGAACAGGGAAAAAAAGGAATAAGTATTTTCCGATGGCTGCCCAGACTGAGGAAGAATGAAGGAAGAAATTCAGGATCGATTTTTGAAGGGGGAGAATCCAAACGAGCGGTACCAAGAGAATTCTGAGAATCTCCTGCCATTGCTCAGTTGATACGTCTGAAATTTGTTGTTTAAACATTACCCATCCCTCACTTAATAGACTTAATAGATTTGCATAAAAAATATATTTCCCTGGAGATGTTTGCAATGCCCTTTTAAGGGGAAATGGAAGGTGATTTTTCCCCTCCGACGTGACCAATCTGGAGCATCCCGATTCCACCTCAAGAGGTTAATTCTTCCTGCGGCTAGTCCTGAATGAAATTGGGGGCAGGGCCCAGGGGGAACAGCCATTTTTTTAAAGAGAAAATTGCGAAGAAAGACCATTCCATTAAGGAACATTCCTTTAAGACTTGACATCTCGAGCTTAAAACTATACATTATTAACACTCTTATAGGAGTGTTATATGAGTGTTTCCAGAAAAAAATCTTTGGACAGTAAAGTAACGATCAAAATCCCGAGGCCCCTGTACAACCGGATATCAAAAATAGTCGCCGGGAGCGGTTTCAATTCAGTCACCGATTTCATCGTTTATGTCCTTCGTGACCTGGTAGCGACCGGAAAGGAGATCGATACTCCAAAAAGAATCGAAGACACGAGTCTGAGTAAAGAGGAGATCGAAGCTATCCGAAAACGTCTGAAGTCATTGGGTTATCTTTAATCATTCTCATTCCTGATGAATTCAGGCGTCTGAAATCTTATTAATCGGAGGAAGATATGTCGCAGCAACTCGTCCCGCCGCATGGTGGCCGACTCAAGCCTTTGCTCGCGGAGGGTGAAGAACTCAAGCAGGAGAGGGAAAGAGCCCGATCCCTTCAGACTGTGCGCCTCACTTCGCGTGAAACATCTGATTTGATCATGATGGCCATGGGCGCATTCAGCCCGCTGGAAGGATTCATGGGAAAAGACGACTATACGGGTGTGGTCGAAAACATGCACATGGCTGATAGGACACTCTGGCCGGTCCCGATCACGCTCTCTGTTTCCAAAAATCGGGCGGAAAAACTGTCCATCGGCTCCGAGATCGCACTCGCGGACGATGACAGCGGGGAGCTCATGGGCAGCATGAAAGTGACCGAAAAATTCACTTATGACAAGCGCCTGGAGGCAAAAAACGTTTTCCGGACCGAAGATGAAGCCCATCCAGGAGTGGCCAAGCTTATGGCTCAGGAAGAGGTCTTGCTCGCCGGGCCGGTTAAGGCAGTCAGTGAAGGCCCCTATCCGCAGTTATACGGTCAATACTTCGGACGGCCTGCGGAGATAAGAAGGATATTCGAAGATCTCGGCTGGAGCACTGTGGCGGCTTTCCAGACGAGAAACCCGATTCACCGGAGCCACGAATACTGCACCAAGATCGCTCTGGAAGTCAGCGACGGTATTTTGATCCATCCTCTGGTTGGCAAGCTCAAAGCTGACGACATTCCTGCCGATATCCGCATGAAATGCTATGAGGTGCTGATGGAAAATTACTACCCCAGAGACAGAGTAGTCCTCAAAGTCTATCCGATGGAGATGCGCTATGCCGGGCCGAGGGAAGCCATCCTGCATGCGATTTTCAGACAGAACTATGGCTGCAGCCATTTGATCGTTGGCCGCGACCATGCCGGTGTCGGAGATTACTACGGCCCTTTTGACGCTCAAGACATATTCGATGAGCTCGAAGAGGGCGAACTTCTTCTTAAGCCGCTGAAAATAGACTGGACCTTCTGGTGCCACAAATGCGACGGCATGGCTTCAATGAAAACATGCCCTCATGATAAACAGGACCGGGTTCTCATTAGCGGTACCAATCTTCGCCAGATGCTGGCCGGAGGCGAGATGCCGCCTAAAGAATTCAGCCGGCCTGAAGTCGTCAGGATTCTGATCGACTACTATAAAAACCTGAATAGCGGCTGACGACTCAATCTGCTTAAGGAGAAATACTCATGACCGAACAAAAAGCAACCAACATAACCTGGCATCAAAGTTTATTGAGCAAACAGGACAGGGAGAATATACTCGGTCAGAAAGGAGTCGTTGTCTGGTTTACGGGGCTTCCCAGCTCGGGCAAATCAACCATAGCTCATGCGGTTGAGGAGGAACTCTACAGACGCGGCCATCTCTGCTATGTCCTGGACGGCGACAACATCCGCCATGGCCTGAATAAAAATCTCGGCTTTTCCCCGGAAGACCGGGAAGAGAACATCCGCCGCATCGGTGAAGTGGCCAGACTCTTTGCCCAGGCTGGCTTGATAGCCATGACCGCTTTCATCTCCCCTTACCGGAAAGACCGTGATAAGGCTCGGCAATTGCTCGAAGACGGGGAATTCATCGAAGTTTTCGTCAAGGTCTCCCTGAAGGAGGCTGAGGAAAGGGACCCCAAAGGACTCTACAAAAAGGCCCGCGCAGGTGAGATCAAAGAGTTCACGGGTATTTCCGCTCCTTATGAAGAACCGCTGAACCCCGAACTGGCAATAGATACAGACCAGCTGGATCCGGCCCAGAGTAAAGATATGGTCATCCAGTACTTAGAGGATAAAAAAATCATCAATAAGTCATAACTCAGAGTGATAACCGGAGACCGCACCTTCATCATTCACGCTTTTTCCTCTTCTATCTTACACACAGCGTAATACATCGAGGCGAAAGTGCTGCGGACCCAGATAATGACCGGGATGATACCGACTCCAAAGCAGATCAGGCCAGCAATAGCCAACAGAAAGGCAAGCAGTCCTATGACAAATATATGCCCTGAATATCCTGTGGTCATCTTCCAGCTCTCTTTCACAGCTTCCACAGGGTCCATTTTCCGGTCCATCACCAGATATTTCACGAATGCCAGTTTACAGGCGAAAATGATACCCGGGACAACGAAGAACATCATTCCAATGCCAACGATCGCCCCTTTCAATAATGCAGCCAGTACCACATTCATGTAATTCTGAAAGGCGAGGAACATATCGCTGACCTCAAACTGCTCGTTTCGGGCGGCCTTGAGAAAGACGAACGCGGCGCCATAATCGATGGGGTGGATAAGGAGGAGGAGATAAATAAACGCAAATATCTGTAAAATGGCTCCTCCGGCAGTCCCTCTTCCATCAAGCCCTTGTACCATTGCCAGCGGCAACCACACGACTCCGACGATCAAGCTGATCAGAAACAGGTCCAGGAAGAACTTCTTCATCATGCCCCAGCCATAACTGTAAGCCGAACCAGCAGTGGGCGAAAGCACAGCGACCGAAACAGCCGCTTCTTCTTTTTTCTTTTTATTCTTGTTCGCCTCTTCTTTCTTGTTGTTCATAGTTAGATCTCCTTTTTTTATTTTATCGATTGTAAAAAGAAATAAAACCTTTATTGGCCATGATAACCTCATTTAGCGTTCCAAGGTGTATTCTCCCGTTTTGCAGTCCATACATACATAATGATCAGGCCAAGTATTACGACTGGAATGACTAAGATTCCCGCTTCAGGACCGAAAGAACCACCTGTGATCCAGTTAGCACCTGAAGTCGTCTGTTTAATAAGGCTTTCTGTTTTCATGCCACTGACTGTAAAGCCCAATACGGAACCTTGAAAAAAATCCCAACCCGCATGCATTCCCATTGATAACCAGAGCTGACCTGTGCGCAGCCAGCCGAATATCCGGACATAGCCAATAATGGCAATAAGTATACCTGATAATATGGTGCTGTTAGGATTAGACATATGGAGCAGACCGTAGAGTATGCAGGATAGGAGAACAGCCCACCATATTCCCATTCCATCCTTCATATTCTGGAGTAGATAACCACGAAAGGCTAATTCTTCTGACCATCCAACTGCTAAGCCAATCCCAAAAAACCAAAATAAAATTCCAAATACTGCAGAAATACCACTGCTGCTCCAGCCGATCTCCTTGATCTCCAATAAACCGGAAACCAAGAAAACGACAAATAACGTTCCAATCATCAAACCGCTTATTCCGAGTCCCACGAAAAAATCTTTTACAGCGGTAGAATTCAATCTGAGGCCAAGTGATACGAAGGATTTTTTATCAATATATTTCCGGACAATCCAAACAACACAGATAGAGGCAATTATGACAAGAAATCCCCGAACAACCCACCAACTCCAGGTCGTTCTATCCAAACGGCCGATGACTTTAAAGGCGGCCTCACTGAGAATTCGTGACAAGATTAAGAAAAAGAAAATAAAAATCAATATTCTCCATCCCGCACGAAGACGGCTTTCTCCCTGGTTTAAAAACATTATCTTAATCATGGCTCTTCCTATGATAAATTGTTCCGATTCTACTTCTATATATTCTCATTTACACACAGCATGATACATCGAGGCGAAAGTACTGCGGACCCAGATGATCACCGGGATGATACCGACTCCAAAACAGATCAGGCCAGCGATAGCTAACGGAAAAGCAAGGAGTCCTATAACAAATACATGCCCTGAATATCCTGTTATCCTCTTCTTTCTTGTTGTTCATAGTTAGATCTCCTTTACTTTTTTTATCGATCGTTCATTACCCAAATCAGGCAAAAACAATCAAGACGATAAATATCAACATGGCGATTAAAACCGCTAATTTGGGGTTGATGAATCCCTTTTGTTTTTTAGACCGCTTCCATCCAAATCCAGGTAAAAAATCCTTGACTTGTCTGAAAGCAGTATCAAAATCGGTCTTATTTTCTTTCGTACGGATCATTTCAACCTCCATTTATCATCTCATGATAAAAAATTTGAAACTTTCATTTTTAATTCACTCACAATGGTAAAATATGTGAAAAAAAAGGAGATTTCATCCAACGAAAGTAGGAAAGGCAAAAAACACGACTTTAGTCGTGTTCAATTATTGAGGGGAGTGCTTTATCTTATTATGGAAGCATCTTCTATGATGACCTGATGAGAGAAGCATCCGACCAATGAAGAAGTGCAGCGATGATTCCTCTCCATCCGAAGCCCATGAAGGAGGGTGGGAGGGTTTGGCTGGGATGAAGGGGAACTGGCGCTTTAACAGGTTATATCTTCATAATTAAATGTCATAGAAATAGATATGCTTATTTATATTGAGAAAATATCCTCATATTGTATACTTTTATAAGTGACTGAATGCTCTGAACCAGGACGATGAGCAACTTTATTTTTATCCCTATTGTTATCCTCTCCATCAGCGCTGGATTATGCGCCATCCTGATCACCTATCAGCTTCAGAAGAAATACAGGCTGGGCTACCTCTCCGCTTACCTCTATTTTCAGATCTTCATCAATGTTTTCGGCCTGTATGGA
The DNA here is from genome assembly GCA_029882525.1 of Candidatus Aminicenantota bacterium. GTDB lineage: Bacteria > Acidobacteriota > Aminicenantia > Aminicenantales > Aminicenantaceae > SOIA01. The sequence goes on from JAOUKO010000021.1 coordinate 11,528, forward strand.
ATCATGGGTCAAGGGCTTGTCAAAAAAATACTCCAGCAGCAGGCATCGCCGTTCAAGACAGTTGAAACGATCGGACATTTCTTCTCCCTGCTCGGTATTCCTTTTCTGATCTTGGCCTGGTATATGTTCATCAGGCTCTGCCGCGAAATCGTTGAGAAAAAATTATCCCGCACTTTTAATCTGGTTTACTTTCTGGCCCTTATTTTTTCGTTCCTTGCTTACGGAAGCGTCATCGCCCTGTTCAATCTCTCCGACTTCGGGGACGAGCCCTTTACTCTTTTTTCGACTATCATCTCGTTCCTGTATGTCGGCTTGCAGGTCCTGGTTCTCATAATTGCCCTTTCCCAGCTTTTCATACATTCCAGAACAATCCCTGATGGCATAAAGCAAAAGGCTATTCAGGCTTTTGCCTTTCTGAATGTATCAGTGTTCGGTGTGAGCATCATTTTCTTTCTTCTTGCCCTTCGAAGCAGTGCACTCGCAGCTTTATATCTCCTCGTCTTCTTCTCCGCCAACATCCCGCCTGTCCTCTACTGGAAAGCTTATTTGAAAAAACATTACATCGCGCCCGTCCTTCAGGCCATCGATATTCTAACCATGAAAGAGTTTTTCGCGGAATACAATATCTCCAAGAGAGAAGAAGAAGTGATTCAACAAATGTGTGAAGGAAAAACAAATAAGGAGATCAGCGAAACGCTGTTTATCTCACTCCAGACAGTCAAAGACCATATCTACCGCATCTACCAGAAGACCGATGTCAAAAACCGTGTCCAGCTGATCAACCTTATCCAGGGCTATAAAAACGAATAGAGACCCCGGACGTTCTCGGGTTAGTATCTCTGTTTTCGGACTCTTTGCGCTGTCGGACGGAAATCCCTGGTCAAATCATAGATCATTTGTTCGATGATGACCATGAAAGCCTCATCCTTATCCTGCATGCTAAAATGAGGAATTCTACCTTCCATAAGGCCAACATTGGCTAAAGAGCCCTTGCGATAAACCGAATCCGTCCACATGGTCGCCCCGGATTCCGTGGAGTAAAGCCGGGATGTCATCGACATATTGAAGCTTGCCCGGACACTCATACTCTTGATCAACGCTCCAATGCTCACTTGAGGCTTGACATCAGAAACAGAAATTTTGCCATAAAAAAACGAGGTGACATTAAAACGTTCTCCGATCGCCTGCATGGCGTTCCGGTCGAGAGTCGAAATACCCACCTCATTTAAGACTTCATCAATCTTGCCCAGTTCAATGATCTGAACCCCTCCCTGATGCTGGGTAATAGCCTGTAAGAACCGCTGCGTTGCCATTTCATCGAGCTCTCCTTTGGCATTCTCGACTGAAAAGGAAATCAATCCAATGGTCGGCTGAGCTGTTAAATCAATCCTGGGCGGCACCATGACAACGACACTCCGAGAACAGCTGATAAACATAAACAACGTTAAAACCAATAAAAACCTTTTGGTCATGATATCACTCCTTTCGCCTCCTTAATTTATAAAAAAAGGGCCTGCAATTCAATGTTTTTTCCAGTCACTCCCTTCTTTTTAGTCGGTCCTACGAATGCAAAAACAGAAAAAGGGGCCTGGCCCCTTTATCATGCGGGAAGCATCTGACCTAATGAGGAAGTGTGACGACGGTTCCTCTCCATCCGAAGCCAATGGTGGAGGGTGGGAGGGTCTTGGCTAGGATGGAGGGGAACCGTCGCTGTAAAAGATCACACCTTCATAATTTACTGTTACAGAAAGAGACAAGTACATCTGTCCCTTTTCACTTTAGCATCGGGATTTTGATGCCTTTTTCCCTAGCACACTGAATCGCTTCTCCATACCCGGCATCCGCATGACGGGCCACACCTAAACCCGGGTCAACAGAGAGAACTCGACGCAATCGTTTTTCTGTGGAGTCCTGGCCATCGGCTACGATGACCATCCCGGCGTGGATCGCCAGACCGATGCCCACTCCTCCCCCGTGATGGACTGACACCCAGGATGCTCCGCTGACTGCGTTCAGGAGGGCATTGAGGATCGGCCAATCGGCTATAGCGTCTGACCCGTCTTTCATTCCTTCTGTTTCCCTGTTGGGAGAGGCCACTGACCCGGCATCCAGATGATCCCTGCCGATGACGACAGGAGCTCTGATTTTCCCTTTCTTCACAAGATGATTGATCAGAGCTCCGAAACGTTCCCTCTCTCCATAGCCAAGCCAGCAGATCCGGGATGGAAGCCCCTGGAATTTCACCTGATTTTGCGCTTTCCTGATCCATCTTTCCAGGGCTTTATCCTCGGGAAACTCCTCCAGGACCGCCTCATCGGTCACGTAAATGTCCTCGGGCTTTCCGGAGAGGGCAGCCCAGCGGAACGGCCCTTTCCCTTGACAGAAGAGAGGACGGATGTATTCCGGGACAAAACCGGGGATATCGAAGGCTTTTTCTACGCCAGCCTTCTGAGCCTGACCGCGGATGTTATTGCCGTAATCAAAAGCCCTCGCACCCCTTTTCTGGAGCTCAAGCATGGCCTGGACATGGACGGCCAGGGATTGATAGGCTCTTTTAATATACTCTTCAGGGTTTTCCGTCCTCATAATGAGTGCCTCTTCATACGGGATCCCATGGGGGACATACCCGTTCAGCTCATCATGGGCTGAAGTCTGGTCGGTCAACACATCCGGAGTGATCCCCCGTTTGACAAATTCCGGAAGTATGTCGGCCGCATTCCCGAGGAGGGCTATGGAACGGGCTTCGCCCTTTTCTTTAGCTTTATCGGCGAGCTTCAAAGCCTCATCCAAATGAGTGACCATTATGTCCACGTACTTTGTATTCAAACGTCTTTGAATCCTGTCCTTATCGACCTCAACGACTACAGCAACTCCTTCGTTCATGGTTACCGCCAGGGGCTGGGCGCCTCCCATTCCTCCCAGACCAGCGCTCAACACCAGTTTCCCTTTCAAGCTCCCTCCAAAATGAGTCCGGGCGACTGAGGCGAGGGTTTCGTATGTTCCCTGGAGGATTCCCTGAGTTCCGATATAGATCCAGCTTCCCGCGGTCATCTGTCCGTACATAGTCAGGCCTTTGGCTTCGAGCCGGCGGAATTCATCCCAAGTCGCCCATTTGGGCACGATCAGAGCATTGGCGATCAGAACACGAGGAGCTTCAGCATGGGTTGGAAAGACAGCCACCGGTTTTCCTGACTGGACGATCAACGTCTCGTCGTTTTGGAGGCTCTTCAAACTCTCGACGATCGCCCAGAAACACTCCCAGTTTCGAGCCGCTTTGCCTGTCCCTCCGTAGACAATCAATTCCTCAGGCTTCTCCCCTACTTCAGGGTCAAGATTGTTCATCATCATCCTCAGTGCCCCTTCCTGTGACCAGCCTTTTGTGTTCAGCTGAGAGCCTCTAGGCGCCCTGATCTCCTTGTATTCATATTTCTTTTTATCCGTCATCCTAACCTCCTCATTCACGGCTGACCTCTCAGCCTGGCAGCGGCTCAAGCCCGCAACCCATTCCTGGGCTATGCCTTATATTTCGGGGAACTTGTCCATTCTCTCGATTGTCTTCTCTTTTCCGATAAGCTCAAGGACATCGAAAATACCCGGGCTTACCGGTGTGCCCACTACAAGCATCCTCAGGGCATGGATGAGGAGAGCGGCTTTCACTCCCTCTTTTTCAGCCCTCAGGCGTAAAACCTTCTCGATATTTTCTACCGTAAAACTTTCCATCCGAGCAAAGTCTTCCCTCAATTTGGGGAGGAGCTCTTCCAGGCGTTCATCTCTCAAATACTTCTCAATCCCGGCCGGGTCGTAGTCAATATCGCCGGAAAGAAAGGGCTTTGCCCTCAGGGGAAAATCTTTGATCTTCCGGCTTCTCTCCTTTAAAAGTTCGACGAGCTTTAAATACCAATCCTTTTTCTTGCCGCTCGGTTCACTCTGTATAATGTTCTCTCTTTTCAATTCTTCAAAGACATAAGGAGCAAGCTCATCGACGCTCATCTGAGATATCAACTGCCCGTTAAGCCAATCAAGCTTGTCCAGGTCGAAGACCGGGCTTCCCTTGCTCAGTTTTTCCAGCGAGAATTCCTTTATCATCTCTCCCAGAGAATAAAGCCTTTTTTCTTCTCCAGGGGACCAGCTCATCTGAGCCAAAAAATTCAGCATAGCCAGGGGGAAGTAGCCTTCCTCCCTGAACTGAAGAATAGATGTGACTCCGTGCCTTTTACTCAGCTTTTTTTTATCCGGACCGAGGATAAGAGCCAGATGGGCGAATTGGGGAAGAGGAGAACCAAAAGCCTTGTAAAGCAGTATCTGCTTGGGAGTGTTAGAAATATGGTCATCTCCCCGGATAACATGAGTGATTCCTTGTTCGATATCGTCAACCACTACTGACAGATGATAGGTGGGAAGTCCGTCTCCTCTTAAAAGAACGAAATCTTCAATGTTTTTGCTCGCCACAGATATGGGCCCATGGATAAGATCGCTGTACCTTATTTCACCTTCCGGGACTAAAAACCTGATCGCTTTTGGCCGGCCCTCTTCTTCAAACTTACTCTTTTCCCGCTCTGATAGCTTCAAACACCGGCGGTCATACTCCCAGTATTCTCCTCGAGAAGAGGCCATCTCCTTCCTCTCTCGAATTTCCTCGGGGAGACAAAAGCAGTTGTAGGCGCAGCCTTTTCCCACGAGTTCTTCCGCCCGCTTTCGGTAAACATCTATTCGTTCAGACTGGTAGAGAGGCCCCTCATCCCACTCCAATCCCAGCCAATTCAAGCCTTCCAGAATTCCCCTGCTCATCTCTTCCGAAGAACGGGCAAGATCCGTGTCTTCGATGCGCAGGATAAACTTCCCCTTATGATGACGGGCAAAAAGCCAGTTAAAGAGAGAAGTTCGGGCCGCGCCGATGTGGAGGTATCCGGTGGGGCTGGGGGCAAACCTTACGCGAACCATTTCTCAGTCTTAAGTCTCTTTGAATATACCATAAAGAAATGGACAGCGTAAACGGCAAAAAGACAGACTTTTTTTGGGAGGGTTCCTTTTAGCCCTTTTTCTTGAAGAAAGACAGTGATTGTTCCCTTATAGAAAAGCAGCCTGTTCCCTTTTCTGTTAAAGCCCCAATTCCTCGACCATGGACTTCAGGAATTCCACTTTCGGCTCTGTCGCTGCCTCAAATTCAGTCATTATCTTCATCGCATACTCGTCGAAGAAAGTGAAATCGTCCTGATTACTCCAATTCTGCATACTCAAGTTTTCGAGCATTTCCTTGAGAACCTTTTCGTTAATCACATTGATCGTATGTTGAGGCAGGTTGCAATTTTCTTTCTCTAATAACTTGACCGCAATCTCCACTATTCCCCGCAGTTCCTCCTGATGCCTGATAATCTCCTGCTTGACAAAGAACTGATCCTTGGGGGATTCGGTATCAGCAAGCTTCACATAGAGCTTCTTTCCCTCTTGCAAATGCTTGCTCAGAGCATCAATAATGCACCCGGTATCAAGTATCGCTCTATCCTCATATTCATAATAACAGACTTCACCATCTTCCTCGGGTTCAGTCTTCTTGTATTTATTCAATATTTCTATCATATCAGAGGCACGTCTCCCTTTTGGGCGTCCAGCCTCGCTGACACCTGCTTCCGGCTTTGGCTCAATCTCTATTTCTGCCGGCGGCTCTGTTTTAATCGTCTCTTTGGCTCTTTCCGGAGGAGGACCTGCCGCAACTGTTACCTTCTCTCGGATACCCGGCTCCTTCTCTTCTTCTTTAGGCTTCTCCTGCCAGTGTTTTTTCCACCTGCCTGAAAACATGGTCTGCATGGTTTCACTCTCTTCAATCTCTGTCCCCGGTTCTTCGGGAACAGCCTTCTCCTCAAATGGAACCTCTGCCTCTAACTCAGGAGCTTCTTCTGGCTGAGGCTCCTCTTCTATAATGATCTCGGGCTCCTTTTCCAATGCTGGAGCCTCGACTGTTTCCTTTTCTTCAATCTCATAGGTCTTTTCTTCCTCTGGCAGAGATTCCTCTCCGATGGCCACTTCTATATCCTTTTCTGAGGGCGGAGCTTCTCCTGGCTCGATCTTCTCTTCCATCTCAAAGGTGATTTCATCTTCTTCAGCAGGCTTTTCAAACGCTACTTCTTTCTTTTTCTCTTCAACAATTTCCTTTTTTTTAGGCCTAGTTTCCTCGGGCTCTCCCAGCATCTCCTTGATTTTCTTTACCTTTTCAAGCTCTTTGGTGAAATCCACACCCGCCTCTTCGGCTTCCTCAGCTTCTGCTTCGGGTATTTTTTCAGGAGGAACTTCAGCCTCGGGAGCTTCGATTTCTATCTCAGGAACCTCAGAAACCTCTGGTGCGGCTGCTTCTTCCTCGGCTTCTGCAGCTATTTCTCCAACCTCGCTGCTCAGTCCCTGTGCTTTCTCGAGTTCCTCGATGAGTTTTGCTGTGAGTTTTTCTATTTCTTTCTGGTAGTGAATGGCATTGCTGAGATGTTCTTCTATCTTCTTTTTTGCATCTTCGTTAGCCATCTCGCTTCTCCTTTGCTTTTTGTAGTATTTTATATGCGCCTAATCAAGCTGTCAAGTCTAACTTCTCTATTGTCGATTATAAAAATCTTATCGTATCCCATTGATTTTCTTATAACTATCCGTATCACAACTATGACCTTCACGCTTCATTAGGCTTTGCCAGAGAAACCTCTTTCTCAATTCTTTTTTAACACAATGATGAATGAATTGGAATAAAGAAGCTGGCATTATAAACAGCACGATATTCGAATCACTTCCATAAACAGAGATTCCATTCTCCAATTTTCAGCCATATTAACCGGGCAAGAAACAATATTCAAGAAAAAACTAAGCTCCTCGCCGCGGCTGCTCTGTCAACTCCTGCCAGGTCATTAAAAAACTTCACCTTTTCCCAGGAAGAGCAGGCATCAAAAATGGACTGAACTGCGTCTCTCTGGTTGTATCCCATCTCGATAATGAGATAACCTCCTGGCTTTAAATAGGGTAAAGCCCCCTGGATGACTTGCTCGATGACTTCTAATCCTGTCTCTCCAGCCACCAGGGAGCCCCTGGGTTCATGATCCCTTGTCTCTCTGCTGAGCTTTTCCCATTCAGCCTGAGAAACATAAGGAGGGTTGGAGACGATAAAGTCACATTCTTTCCTCAAGTGGAGTCTTTCCAGAGGTGAAAACAGGCTCCCTCGAACAATGGTGACGCCGGAAACCGCCTGAAGGTTGGCATTCAGCCGGGCCAAGCGCAAGGCTTTCCGTGAGGTGTCTGTGGCGAAAATCCTTGCCTTGGGAAGCTCTTGGGCAAGAGAGACAGCGATGTTTCCGCATCCTGTTCCCAAATCCACTATAATCTCTTCTCCTCCTTTGGAGAGTTCAATGGTCTTCTCAACGAGCAATTCTGTTTCCGGGCGGGGGATCAATACTCCTGGGGATACTCTCAAAGGAATGGACCAGAACTCCTTGATTCCTGTTAAATAAGGGAGAGGGACTCCGGCAAGGCGTCTTGAGATCAACCTGTTAAAGCATCTTTCCTGGCTTCTGGAAACACTTTTATCCTTGGAAGCGAAAAACTCTTCCTCTGAAAGATCAAAACATTTGAGGAGAAGAAGCTTTGTTTCAAGATGCGGGTGGGGAAACTCTTTTAAAAGAGATTTCCCTTTCTGGATAAGTTCCTGGAGTGTATTCAATGAAAGCTCGGTCAGCCGGTGGAAACCGCTCTTTTCTCCATCATTTTAGCTTGAAAATGAAGAGTGAGAGCATTGATGAACTCATTTAAGTTCCCGTCAAGGACATCCTCTAATCTATGGAGCGACAGGTTCAGGCGATGGTCAGTGACTCTGGATTGGGGAAAGTTATAGGTTCTGATCTTCTCGCTCCTCTCCCCTGTCCCCACCTGAGATCTCCTGTCCTGAGCAATCCTCTCCTGTTGTTCTCTCTGGGCAATATTCATAAGCCTCGACCTTAATATCCTTAAGGCCTTTTCCTTGTTTCGGTGCTGCGATTTTTCATCCTGACAGGAAACGACCAGCCCTGAAGGCTTATGGGTCACGCGAATGGCTGTATAATTGCGGTTCACGTTCTGGCCGCCTGGACCAGAGGCGCCGAACGCTTCAATATGCAAATCCTTGGGATCCAGCGCCACATCCACATCTTCAGCCTCAGGAAGCACAGCCACAGTGACCGTGGAGGTGTGGATGCGGCCGCTGGCCTCGGTTTCAGGAACTCTCTGGACTCGATGGACTCCGCTCTCGTATTTGAGTTGGGAAAAGACCATGTCTCCTCTGATATTGACGATAATCTCTTTAAACCCCCCGATAGGAGAATAGCTTGTGCTCATAACTTCCATCTTCCATCCCTGCTGCTCGGCATACCGGGAGTACATGCGAAACAGATCCTGGGCAAAAAGGGAGGCTTCATCTCCTCCTGCCCCGGCCCTGATCTCCAGCAGGACATTTTTCTCATCATTGGGATCTTTGGGAAGGAGCAGTCGCCGGAGTTCTTCTTTAATCTTATCCTGCCTTTTCCGCAGCTCTTTTAGCTCCTCCTCGGCAAGGCTTTTCAGCTCTTCTTCTGAATTCGGGTCAGTAAGGATCTCTTCTGATTCCTTGATGTCTTTGGTGATTTTTTCATAGATCTCGTATTTTCTGACCAGGGGCTCCAAATCCGCGCGGTCTTTGGCGATTTTTTTGATTTTCTTGGGGTCATGGATTAAGGCAGGGTCAGACAGAGAAAGGGTGAGCTGGCGGTATTTTTCCCTGATATCTTCCAGTTCCTGAAACATTTCGGTTATTTTTTAGAGCTGATCTCGCCATATTTCTTCCTGAATTTTTCCACTCGACCGGCGCTGTCCACGAATTTCTGCTTGCCGGTGAAAAACGGGTGGCACTGGGAGCAAATTTCCACCCGGATCTCTTTTTTCGTTGATCGAGTCTTAAAAGTATTGCCGCAGGCGCAGGTTACGATGCACTCGCTGTATTCAGGATGAATATCTTTCTTCATTTCTGTCTTCTCCTCGTTTGAGGCGTAATTATACCAGACTTGATGGCGCTGAGTAAAGAGCCCTGACCTCCTCTCTCATGTACTGTTTCTAAGGTCACATTGTATGACAGTTCAAATGTGGTGTAACAGACCTCAAGTCCAGGTTAAAACTTGACTTCGTTCATCTTTTCCTTAAAACAGTCCCAATCGATCTCAAAACTCAGGTGTTTCTGTCGTTCTCTGACGATGGCCTGGTACTTTTTGGAATCAAAGTAGTCCCTCAAATCTCTGTTCAAAGGATAGACCTGCTCTTCTGCCTTCCATTCATAAACGTTCCCTTGACCATCCCGGACGCAATTGAGGTGGACGATCCAGGCGAGCTGCTTGAATTTCACATCAGGAAAAGATTTCCTGATTGCCTGGACCTCTGCTGTCTTTTCAGGGTTGATGAAATGAAAATATCGCAAAAACAGCAGGGCGTTGTGGAAGTATGCCGGGAAAGCCAGAAGTCCGTCTGAGTGAGTGATACGGGCCAAGTAGATAAAGAGGTCGACGACTTTTTTCCCGAGGCCCAATCCGGGAAATTTTTGCCCAGGCAGAGCTGACTTCTCCTCAGAAAAGCTCGAAAGGGGATTCTGAAGAGTAAGCCACTCCAGGATCAGAAAATTGCACTGAGATTGAGGAAACTCTAAAGCAAGCTTTTTTTTGAGGCGGAATACTCCTTCTTTTATCTTCAGGTCGACAACCATGTTTTCAAGGCTTTTTTTCTTGTAAAAAATTCGAAACCTCTGCAGCGGATACTCGGACGAATCCAGGTCGAACTCAAGAGGCCACAATCTTCTTTTCTGGGCTTCCTTGAAGAAGTTCCTCTTCTTCAACACGGCTGCCACTTGATTTAAAGAGTATTTCCCCAGAAAAAGAGACGTGCCTTTCTTATCGGTCAAGCTGGAGAATATATCTTCCTGGAAGGAGGAAACCTCCCGAAGATAAGGGAGCTCTTTTGGACGATTTCTCTTCATGTTTTTCAGGTCTATCAGGGCTTCGGGTTGAAGTTGGAATTTTAGTCCATTTCGGAACTCAAATCAAATGGACAGGGATCAGGGCTCGAGCCCTGCCCCTTCATTCATTCGAAGAAGGAAAAGGTGTCATCACCGATTGTTGTCTGTTTTTTTAGTTCGAAATATTTTGGCTTAAATCGGCTCTTATGGTAGTGGCGAAGGATGACTTTTCCGCCGGGCTCGAGGACCTCTCTTTTTTTCACCACCTTAAGGGGATCTCTCTCATCCAATAATTTATAAGGGGGGTCGAGAAAGACCAGTTTGAACTTCATCCCCTCCTTGGCAAGCTGGATAACAGCGCGGTTGAACTCTTTGTGAATGACCCGGGCTCTCTCTTCGGCTTCACATTTGGCAAGATTTATTTTAATCACTTTTATGGCGGGGAAGTACTCCTCGACAAAGATAACCTTTTCCGCTCCCCGGCTCAGCGCTTCAATGCCAACCGAGCCAGTGCCGGCAAATCCATCCAGAAAAACGCAGCCTTTGACATCGTCCTGAATGATATTGAAAAGCGCTTCTTTCAGCTTCTGGGGCATGGGCCGGACTCGAGTGTCCGGCACTCTTTTGAGCTTCTTTCCTTTATAAATCCCGCCTATTACCCTGATCATAAACTAAGCCGTGAATAATTCAGGTCAATAGTAAAAAACAGCCTTTTGGTTCTGTGTCCTGACATCTTTTATTCCATAAGGGAGATCGAACCAGTCATTAATGCTCCAGACCTTGTAATTCTCTATTTTTGCTGCCAGAGCGATGATGAGATCCAGCACATTAGGATCGATACGCTGGTCCTCCAGGAACAGGTCTTTTAGCACAAGCCTTACCTGGCTTCCTTTCACCTCGAGCCTCCCACCAAAATACAGAGTCATCTGGGGCTTGAGGAAACTGGGAATCTGCTGCCCGCTCAAATCGATGAGAATCTTTCCCTCGATCTTATTCCTTTTAAACAATTTGGCTCGAAGCTCCTTCATGATTTTTTCTTTTTCAACTTCAATTCTGTAAGCGATATAGGAGTTGAGCTCGCTCTCGGTTATCGAGATATTTTCCAGAGAGCCATCTGTCTTTCTGGCTGATTCTCTCTCGATTTTACTTATCACTCTCAAAACCTTTTGAGCTTCCTGACGGGAATAGTCCTGGATTCCGAAGGCAAAAAGCGAACAAGAGAGGATGAGGACAGCCAAAAATTTTTTTTTGGTGAAATACAGCCAAAAATTCATACTCCTTAAATGCTACCAGATTGAACAACAAATTGCCATAATTGCTGACCTTAACGAGATTCCAAATTAATAAAAAAAAGGGCAGACAACTCTTAAAGAGCCGCCTTCCCTCAAATATGCAAAAACCGAATTATTGTTAAATTCTATTCGTAAAATAAAGCCTTTATCTCTTTATATCTCTCCTTTAACTGAATTAAAAAAATTTTTTTGTGTTTTTGAGCCAATATGATAGTATCTTTTTCTGCTGACAAAAATGAGCCCTACGCTCTCCATTTATTGTTCACTGCCCATTTACGTAGATAAAAAGGCTGTAACACGCTTGTTTTGACCGGATTACTTAAATAAAAAGGAGTAACGCATGAATTACAACGGAAAAGAAAGAAGAGCTCACAAAAGAATCAACGTCCCCGGCGCAACCGTCACCTACAAAGAGGAGAAATTTTTCCTTTCAAAAGAGAGATATGTCGAAGAATTCCTTCCTGTTGTCGAGATCAGCCGTGGCGGAATTCGGTTTCTCTGCCAGAAGCTTTTCACAACGACTCGTAAAATCTCATTGAAGGTTTCCATCCCTGAAGAAGAATCACCCATTCTCCTTGTCGGGCGAGTGAGATGGGCCTCCTCCACAGCTGCGACGAGCTATAGATACCAAATCGGGATTCAATTCAACCCTTACGGAAGGAGAAAAAGACATAACGACCCGGATATCCTGAAAAAGATAATCGCCTTAGAGAAAAAATTCTTGAGTAATGATCACGATAAATCTAACATCCACTAAAAACGGAATTTCCTCAGAATTCTCGCGCTCTGCGAAAGACTCCGCATTCCTCTCTCATTTTTCCTTCCCACCCTATCCCCAAAAGTCCGGTTGTTTTTAACAGGCTATTGGACTAAAATATAGTCTTTTCTAAGGTATGCCATGACTCAAATCGAAAAAGCCAGAAAGGGCAACGTCACACCCGCCTTGAAAAAAGTCGCCGAAGAGGAAAAATTTACTCCTGAGGACCTGCTCGACTTGGTCGCCCAGGGAAAAGTTGTGATTCCGCTCAACCCTAACCACTCCCCTATTCATCCTGTAGGAATCGGCCAGAAGCTCAAGACTAAAGTCAATGTCAACATCGGGACCTCCCAGGACTTTCCCCAGGAAGAAAATGAGTTGAAAAAGGTCGAAGTAGCCTTGAAATACGAGACCGATACGCTGATGGACCTCAGCACAGGCGGCGACATCACCAAGATCAGAAAAATGATCCTGGATAGGGCCAGGATCCCTCTGGGGACTGTTCCTGTCTACCAGGCAGCCATCGAATCCATCGAGCGGCGGAACTCGATCGTGGAGATGCTGGAGGATGACCTTTTTTCAGTCATCGAGGCTCAGGCCAAAGAGGGAGTGGACTTCATGACTGTCCACGCTGGACTGACCTTAAAAGCCATAGACAGGTTAAAGAAACAGGGCCGTGTGGCTGATATTGTCTCTCGGGGCGGAGCTTTTCATCTTGCCTGGATGCTCCACAATCAAAGAGAAAATCCTCTATACGAGCATTTTGACCGGCTCCTCGAGATCGCCCATAAACACGACATAACGCTGAGCCTGGGAGACGGACTCAGGCCCGGCTCCATCGTGGATGCTACCGACCGCCCCCAGATAGAAGAGCTTCTCACTCTAGGTGAGCTGGTGAAAAGAGCCTGGGAACAGAACGTCCAGGTCATGGTTGAAGGGCCAGGACACATACCACTCGACCAGGTCGAGATGAACATAAAGCTCCAGAAACGGGTCTGCCAGGAGGCACCTTTCTATGTGCTAGGGCCTCTGGTCACAGACATAGCTCCAGGCTACGACCATATTGTATCCGCCATAGGAGGAGCAATCGCCGCTGCCGCCGGGGCGGATTTTCTCTGCTATGTCACACCCTCCGAACACCTCGGCCTTCCATCAGTGGATGACGTCAGAGAAGGTCTCATTGCCTCAAAGATTGCTGCCCATGCGGGTGATATCGTTAAAGGAGTCAAGGGAGCTTTGGAGAGAGACCTGAAGATATCCGAAGCCAGGAAGAAACTCGACTGGGAAAAACAGCAGAAAATCGCACTTGATCCCTATAAATTTAAGGATATTCGAAAGAAGAGAAAGTCAAAATCAAAGGCCTGTTCCATGTGCGGCGAATTCTGCGCCATGCAGATCGTGA
>JAOUKO010000503.1 GCA_029882525.1 Candidatus Aminicenantota bacterium
ATCGGTTTTGTACCCGACATAAGCTCCGAACCGGTCGTGGGGAAAGGGAACGCCGAGGCTCACCAGATGGAAAAAGGCCTGGACGGAATTCTGGGCTTCACAGAGGGCGATATCGCCGTGCATGCAGCCTCCGTTGAACAGGTCCCGCGCCATCTCCAGAGGCGAATCGGGAACGTCCCCGGCGAGGGAGAGCTTATAATATGTCTGCTTGTCCGAGCCGGCATTGCTGGAAGTCCCTCCGCCCCAGTTGTCCGTGGCGATAGCGATATCCTCCTGCCCGTATTCACACAGCTTGACGGCCGCATTCAAGGCCGCTGCACCGCTTCCGATGATGAGCGTGTTGAGCGAATACAGCGGGAGACGAACCCCCTCGACCTCAATCAAGCTTTTCTTCATTGTCCTTCCCCTTTGCTGAAACTCTGGTAAAGCCTGCCGTAAATCTCTTTATCCCGGACCACACATCCACTCTGCCAGCCATTTCTCATCAGCTCCGTGCACCGGGAACAGGTAATACAGACTTTAGCCGGGTCCATCCGGCCTTGTGCCATCAGGTCCCGGGGAGCATCAGGATAGGCAAGAGAGCTCCGGCCGAGACCGATGAGTGAAGCTTCTCCCTGCTGGACGACAGCCGCCCCGACACCAGGAAGATACTGACGAAGCCAGGAATATCCTGTCCCCACAAAAGGAACGTCCGGGAACCCCTTCTGGAATTCTGCCGCGAGCCTGAGCAGGCGGGAAACACCTTCTAACGGATGCTCATCAGGCGGAGAAAAACCCCGCAGCGGCCGGTCAAAGGGACGCCCCAGATGAGGTTTCTGATAGGGATTGCCCGCTGTGATGTTGAACAGCGAAACACCGGACTGGACTAAGGTACGGATGAGATCCATTGGCTCTGAAAGGTCGATGCGCTCGGGGTCGTCCCTGGAGACGCCAAAGCCGCCGGCAATCCCGTCAAATACACTCAGGCGCACAGCAAGGCTCAGAGCCGGAACTGCATCCCGAATCCTTTGAACCAGCTCGCAGAGAAAACGAGTCCTGTTCTCAAAGGTTTGGCCGTAACGGCTGTCTTTCCGTTCATAAGCAGCCAGAAGGTCGTTGACAAGATAGCCATGACAGGCCTTTATATCGACAGCATCAAACCCGGCTTCTTCTGCCCACTTCGCCGCTTCTACGAATCTGTCCTGCAAACAGTCAAGTTCATCATCTGTCAAGACCCGAACTTCCTCCTCCGCCCTGTTCAAAAGAGCGTTGAAGCCTGCGATTTGAGGCAGGGGTTTTCCCTCTGGCCGGCTGTAGCGGCCGGAATGGGTCAACTGGAGGACGAGGAAAATCTCGTGTGACTCACCAAAAAATCGGCGAGCTGAACTCCGGGTCTGCTCGGCCAGGCGTTGGAACGGAGTCAGATTCCTCGGATCGAGCAGCAGTTGATGAGGGTTGGACCGGCCTTCAGGAATCACGCTGGTGGCCTCAAACCAGATAAGCCCACTCCCTCCTTCAGCATAGCGTTGGTAGCGGCGAAATGTCAGCTCACTCGGTGACCCATCCGGTTCAGCATCAAACCCCTCCATGGGCTGAACCGCCAGACGATTGGGGATGGTTTGAGATCC